>PUOG01000129.1 GCA_003552745.1 Spirochaetaceae bacterium | reverse complement strand
GGATCGATCCACATCTCGCCGAAGCGGTGAGTCGTCACGTTGCCGAGTTTCAGCTCCGGCTCGACGAAGAAGTCGCACGGATAGACATCGCCGTTGTGCTCGACGACGAAGTACTGGCGGCAGTTGGTCGCGAGACTGCACATCGCCGGCGGGCCTCCTGCCGCCTTCTGCATGAACGCATCGAATCGCCGGATCGAAGCCGGTTGCGGATCTCCGGCCCACTCGTCGTAGAGCTCGCAGAGAAAGCGCCCCCAGGAGTCGGCGTCGACCGACCACGGCAGCAGTGAACCGTCGGGCGCGAACTCTACGCACGGGATGTACTGGTGCCACTCTATTCCGAGCTCGTTCTTCAAGTAACTGTAGAGCTCCCTCGGGTGATGCACATTCGTGGCGTTCACCACCGTGAGCACGTTGAAGTCGACCGAGTGCCGGCGCAGGGTCTCGAGCCCTTCGAGAACGCGCGCGTGCGACCCGCGGCCGGACTCGTAGGGACGAAACTCATCGTGGAGTTCCGCCGGGCCGTCGATGCTGATCCCGATGAGGAAGTTGTATTCGGCGAAGAGCTCGGCGAGCTCGTCGGAGATGCGGGTTCCGTTCGTTTGAAGCCCGTTGGATATCTGTGCACCCGGCCGCGCGTACTGCTCCTGCAGGCGCACGGCGTTCCGGAAGAACCCCGCTCCCATGAGCGTCGGCTCGCCGCCCTGCCAGCCGAAGGTATAGTTCGGTTGATCGGTTGCCATGTAGCCGGCAATCATGCGCTCGAGTACGGTGGAGCTCATACGGCGAAGCGACCCCGGCGTCCCGAACAGGCTTGCCTTCTCGAGATAGAAACAGTATCGACAGTGGAGATTGCAATCCGGCCCCGCGGGCTTAATGAGAAGCGAAAAGGGTCGTGCCATACATCGTTCCACCAGCCAAGCTAATCGGTTTCGGCCGGAGGTACAAGGGCAGTGTACGGGATGTAATGTATGCGACGAGGCCACCTGGATGTGCTGCGATTCTCCCGAGGCCGTCGTGAGGTCTCGACCTTCTGAGTTCTACGTTACCCGCCTACAACCGCTCCCGCGCCTCAAGCGCTTCCTCGCTCTCCGGCAAGCGATCGATGAGCCGAGTGTAAAAGCGGACGGCGTACGGCCTGCCGCCCGGCTGCTCCTCGAGAAGTCCTCCGGCGCGTAGCATCGAGGTCGGCCAGTGCCGCGAGTCGGGGTAGAGTGTGGCGAGGACGCTCCACGTGATGATCGCCTCTTCGGTTCGGCCGACGGCTTCCTGCTTTCGCGCCGCGTGGTACAGCGCACTGTCAGCGTACGCCGAGCCGGCCGCTCTGCGGGCGACGTCGAGCACCTCCTCGATATACAAGTCGGCGAACTCGGGATCCTGCAGTTCGGCAAACTTCTCGAGATAGTCGCGAATGCGATCGGCGTACTCTGCGCCCTCCGGATCGATTGCATCGGCGACCGTCTCACCGGATCGATCGGCGAATGCGACCTCTTCGGCCCCGAACATCTCCAGCAACAGCGCCCAGTCGTCCGGCCACCTGGTACGCTCGGCGGCGACGATTCGAGCGGCGAGGTGCTGCGATTGCGGCGTGAATCGGCGGTCCGGAAAGAAGTAGATCTGGCGCGATAGGTGGAGAAGGGCGCGTGCCGGCTCGCCGGTGCGAAAGGCGAGCGATCCGCGGTAGTATTCGACCTCGGCTCGATAATCACCGTTAGGAAACTGCTCCGCGTAGCGGGAGAGCGCGTGCTCGAACTCCCCACGAACGCGTGCTTCGGAATCTGAGTCCTGCAGCAGCAGCCCGCGTATATACTCGATTTCGGCGAGTTCGTCGCCGGGGTGCAGACCTTCCCGCAACCCGTACTTGTAAATGACGAAGTTGCGGTCTTCGTTCGCGATCCGGTAGGCGCCGGCGACGTCCGCCGCCCATGCGACTGCGTTCACGAAAATGCCACCGGCAAAGAGGAAGGCGTTATTGCGAAACCTCCGATAGCTCGGCGGCTCGAGATCATCGAGATCGCGCAGATCCTGCCAGTCGTTCCACTGCCGGGCGATTGCTGCGACCATGAGACCGGTTCCGGCGATCCTGGTTCCGGCGATCGTCCAGCCGAGGGCGGGGCGCTCGACCTGAAACATCGCGTACCCGGGTATGAACATCGACATGAACATAGTGAAGAAGTCGACATTCCGGGTCAGCTGCCGGTACTCCTCGTGCGTCATATCGTGCGGCAGCCCTTGCTGCATCTCCGGGGGCAGATCGCGGAATATCTGCGGGAGCATATCCATCTGCGGGTGAACCGGCGTAAGCGCGATAGTGGCGAAAATCGCGATGGCTGCGGCGCTGAACGCCGGCCGGCATACTCTCATGGCGGGCCCTCCTGTACCACGAATGGTACGACGCGGTATATCGGGTCACAAGGGCCGGAACCGGGCCGGGACACTTCCTGATCACGCATTCCGCGGCCGTACAGGATGTGAGGCGCGCAGGGCGCCGAAGGCAAGCGCGATTGCTGTGACGACAAAGAGCACCGCCGCCGCCCGATAGTCGCCGGTCAGCGACTCGGCGAGACTGAAGGCATACGGGCCGAGGGCGCTTCCGGCCACGAGCCACGAGAAGGCAAAGCCGGAGACCGCACCGAGATTGGTGAGCCCGAAATAGCGTGGCCACGCCACAACCGATACGACCGCGCCCAGTCCGGTAGTCGCGGCAAGGCCCAACGCGGCGAGCCAGTAGGCGACGACCGGAGCTCCGAGGGTAGCGGCGACTGAGACCGCGCACACCCCGATCATCTGGGCAATTACGAGAAACTTGAGCCGTGTATAGTCGCTCGCGATGTTGGCGGTCATCTGAATGGCGACCGATATGAGTGACGACGGGACGAAGACCGCCAGCGCCGCCTCGCGGCTCAACCCCACCGATCCGAGCAGATCAACTACATGGAACGTGAAGCCGGTGCCGACCAGAGAACCGAGTCCGAGTCCTCCGCAGAAGACCCAGAACAGCCAAGTGCGCTTTGCTTCCTTGAGGGTGAAATCGACCTGGGGATGAAGCGGTTCGCGACGTTTGAGATGGTCGAAAAGCCGGGCGAGTACACGAGGGGCCGGAAACCGGGAGTTGTTGGACTCCGTTACCGCCGGAGTATCTTCGGACACCGGTGACGCCGCGTTCGAACGTACAGTTTCCCCTGCCGCCTGGGCAGGATGCTCCATACGCTTCCGGCGCGGAGCATCACGATAGGTGATACATACCACGACGGCGAATCCGAGGAGCACGAATCCGAGCACACTCCACGCTCCGCTCCAGCCGTAGCGTCCGATGAGGACGTTAAAGAGTGTCGGCGCGGCGGCGAACGCGACGGCAATTGAAGTTCCGAGCATTGCGTTCGCGGGGCCCCGCCTGTCGTTGAACCAGGTCATGATCATGTTGCGCGAGACCATGCTGAGTACGCCCTGGCCGAAAAATCGAGCGCCGAGAAAGCCTATGGAAAGCAATATTACGGCGATGAGGGGTGGTGAGAGCAGCGATCCGATGCCGGCAAGAAACTCGACCGCAGCGTCGACACGACTCAATCCGAGCACGCTCGCGCCGAGCAGCGCCGCCGAGGCGGTGCCGACGACTCGTGCTCCGAAGCGGTCGTAGAGCACGCCGGCATGGGTCAGAATCAGTGCGCTTCCGGCAGTTCCGATCATGTAGGCGGTGCTGACGGCGACGCGACTGAGTCCGAGCGCACCGATCAGCATATCGATAAACGGCGACATGCCGTTCGTCTGGCCCGGGACGGTCATAATCGAGCCGGCGATCCCGGCTACGAGCGCGACATACGCATACGACGGTCGCCGATCGAGCGCACGACCGCCGGCGTCTGTTCTGGTGACGGTATTCGTTTCGTTTCTCAAGAAAGCTTCCGGTGCGGGAGCACTATCGAACGGCGCCGGCGCTGAAGCCGGGACACTCCGCCCCCTCGATTGCAGTAATGCTATCGGAAAGCAGGCGGTGAGTACACCCGTACCGGAAATCGCGAAAAACCGTCACGCCTTCCGGCGCACCTCTACATCGGCCAACCCTTCGAAAAACTGCACGAGTCCGCCGTGGTCGTTCTTCTCCTTGCCTTGCACCTTCAGCGCCTGCATGAACTCCATGACCTCCCCGGTCAGCGGCACCGGTACTCCGAGCTCGTGAGCGGTATCGAGCGCGTTCTGCAGATCCTTGATATGCAGCTCGATGCGGAATCCCGGGTTGAAGTTGCGATCGAGGATCATCGGCATCTTCGCGTTCATGACCGTGCTGCCGGCCAGGCCGCCTTTTATCGCGTTGAAGACCTTCTCCGGATCGACGCCGGCCTTCGTCGCGAGCACCATCGCCTCGGAAACCGCCGAAATGTTCAGCGCGACGACGATCTGGTTCGCGAGCTTTGTCACATTCCCGCTGCCGATGTCCCCGCACAGTACGGCCGAGGCACCCATCTTCAACAGAATCGGCTCGACCTTCTCGAATATCGCCTCGTCGCCGCCGACCATGATCGCGAGCGTCCCGTCAACCGCCTTCGGCTCCCCGCCGCTCACCGGCGCATCGAGAAACTCCGCGCCCTTCGCCTTCAGCTTCTCGCCGACGCGCTGCGATACCAGCGGCGCGATCGAGCTCATATCGACGACGATAGAGCCGTCGCGAACCCCCTCCAGCACGCCGTTCTCTCCGAGGATGACCTGTTCCACCTCCGGGGAGTTCGGCAGCATCGTAATCACGCAGTCGGTCTGCTCGGCGACCTCGCGCGGCGATCCGGCCTTCGTCGCGCCGGCGGCGACCAGCTCGTCAACAGGCCCGGCGACGATATCGTGTACCACGAGCTCGTAACCGGCCGCCCGAAGGTTCTTCGCCATCGGCTTTCCCATGATTCCCAGTCCGACAAATCCTATCTTCATAGCTACTCCTCCTTACGCTTCGCTCGATGCGCCGGCGTACTCTACGCCTGCGATCGCTATCTCCTCATCCTGCTCCGGCGTGCCGCCGCTCACACCGACCGCACCGACAAGCTCTCCCTCGACATAGATCGGCACCGCTCCTCGCCCGAGGATGAAGTTACCGCCCTGCATCATAGTGAACGGCAGGAAGATGGGATCGTTCGCCCGGTGCTCGAGCTCGCCGGTGCGCTTGCCCATGCACGCTGCGGCGACCGCCTTCCCCCGCGCGATGTCCGGAGTCCGCCACGACGCCCCGTCGGTGCGGACCATAGCGACCGGATCGCCGCGCTCGTCGGTGACGGTGACGCACATCCGGTAGCCGGACTGTGCGATCGACTCCTTGCACCCGGCGAGCACTCGCTCGGCGAGCTCCAACGTCAGTGAAGCCATATCGACCTCCCTCAAACCATCGTCCCGAGTAAAAAGTGTAGTGCACAGTTGCGTGAACGCGACAGAGCGGTGACCCCGCCGTGAAGCCAAGTCGGCACAAATGTGGGAGATATGGATGGATGATGATGATGCGATGCGCCGGCGTGCAGTGGAGGCGGCAATCCGTCGGCGCCAAGCGAGTTCCCAACCGTCACGTCTCCGACCGCCGCGACCTTCCCCCGCCGCCTGCGACCTGCTACGCTTCCGGCCATGGCGCAACCCAACATCCTCGTTATCATGGTGGACCAGCTCGCCGGCACGCTCTTCCCCGACGG
>PUOG01000004.1 GCA_003552745.1 Spirochaetaceae bacterium | reverse complement strand
GGACGGTCAGACGTCCGATGAGAAAAACCGGGTGGCCGTGCCGGCGACCAGTCTCGGCGAGTGTGTAGAAGAGCGTTCCACCGGCGAGTATCACGAGAGTCGCCCCCGCCCCGAGATACGCTGCGAGCGCCGGTACGAGCGCGATCAGCATGTGGAGAGACTTCCGAAAGATTTCGGTGCGTATCGTCGGATCGATTGCATCGACTGCGATCCGGATCCGGTCGAGAAGCAGGAGATCGTCGCTGAATCGTATTCGTCGCCTTGTGAGTTCCGCCATGTGCACCACATTAATTGCAAGATACGTGCCAATCGGTGTGTTCTAACAAAGAATTAATAAGTCGTTCTATAACGGAGGCTTGATGGGGTGACCGCGGAACTGCGGGGACCCGCAATTCCGAGATTTGCAGTTTTCTATACGTTCGTATTCATATATGACTACGGTTTGTCGCGTGCTGCCGTGTCAACGTCAGGATCGTTCGCAGCGGCGGCAGATCGTGTTGCTCGACGATATTCTGAGCGTCGTCCAGCAGGCGAAGGCCATGCTCGCGGGAAACCCGGTCTGCCGCCAATCGATTCCCGCTGATGCGCGGCGATGAGCAGAGGAGCTCCGCCGCTTCTATGAGCGCGAATGCTTCTCCGGCAATATCACCGGCGCGGCGAAACCAGTGACGTGCGTGGGCGGTCAGTTCGATCACTTCCGCCACAGATCCTCCGGCTGCTGCGGTAAGCGTGCGCAGCCTATTGATGTGCCCCGGTGCTACCATGAGCGAAGGCTCTATCGAGTCAGCGAGCGCCGACGCGCCGTCGAGATCCTCCAATTCACCCATATATATTGCACCCATATTCCAGGCGGCGAGCGCAAAGCTCAGGATTGCTTCCGGAACACTCCGCGATTGCACAGCCGACTGGAGAATCGACTGGCTGATTTCGAGGTGCTCGCGCTGGTCGGCATAGAGCAGCCCGATCGTGTGGTGGGCCCCGCCGAGAGCGACGCGGCTTACGACCGGCCCTTCCGATTCATTGTCGGTGTTTTCTCTTAACCGGTGCAGGTAGCTCTTCGCCGCCCGGAGGTTGCCGCTTACCGCCTCGAGTTGTACTCGCCCGTGCAGGAGGAGATCGTGTACGGGATACGACTGTAATCCACTGTTGCAGAATCGGCGGGCGTCGCCGGTTCTCTGCTGCCGCAACGCCGTGCGAAAAAGCGTATGGTACGCCTCCGCGACCAGAAATGGATTGCGCGCCTTTTCGGCAAGATGGAGCGCCTTCAGCCCGGCACCCCGCGCCCGTTCGGCGGTCTCCGGCCGGCTGAAGACCGCCTCCTGTGCCTCGCGAAGGGCGTGACGGGCGTTCAGCTCCGCGCGAATCATGGTTCGACGCGGCCCGCACCGAGGCGATTCCGCAGATGTAGCGGCAACGGTGGCGGTGGCGATCCCGTCTGCGCCGCACGCAGACTTCAGGAGGGTAGCGCTCTCCCGGGCAATGCTACTCATACCCGCAGAGCGCGCCTGGTGCTCGATACGAAGCAGAAGATCGTTTCGAGCCGGTGTCACCGGTTGGCCGGCAACGGGAGTACGTTCGGAGAGCCAGTGTGAATCGGTGATCCGCCTCAGAATCGACTGCAGTATGTGCTCGTACTCGCCGCCCCAAAGCTCGCTGATCTCCGGCCGGAGAATGAGCTCGAGCGATTCGCCGACGTGCACACCGGAGAGAATCTTGTTGAACGCGCTGACGAGCCGGTGATAGGCGGCCGGTTTGCGACCATGGTAGAGCAGTGCGATCGCGATCGCGATCTCGGTCTCCACCAGCTCGCCCGGGCGAAGCAGCTCGCGGTGAGTCACCGCTGTTTCGCGGAATATCTGCTCGGAACGTCGCCATGCGCCTTTGCGCATAGTCTCGCGACCGGCTGCGAGCAGCGATCGGACTCCGTGGCGCCGGAAACGAGGTTCCCGGGAGGCGAAACAGTGGTGAGCCAGGCGTTCGAGGGTCGCCACGTCGTCGAGCGAGACGATCGTCATGAGGTACTCGGCGGCCCTTCGGTGAACCGCACGAGATTCTTCGGGCGCGATCCGGGAAGCAATCGAATCGCGCAGCAACGGGTGACGAAACGCGTAGCTGTCAGGCGAGCCGTACTCGACGACCAGCCCGAACGCCTTTGCATCCGCGATCGCTTCGCGAGCGGCCTCCGGGGAAACAGCGGCACACGAGGCGAGATCGATCGCAGAAAACCCCGCCTCGAGAAGTGCGGCCGGTTCAAGAACCGTGCGGCGTTCGGTGTCGAGGCGCGCAAGACGGCGATCGATGATCGGTGAGAGTCGGCGCTGCAGCGTTGCCGGCGGAGACTCCGACTCGAAGCGACGCAGCGCATCGGTAACCGACTCGTCTTCGATAGTCGCGGTAAGCTCCGACAGGAGGAACGGGTGTCCACCGGTAATGGCATACGTTGCGGCGACCGATCGATCGTCCACCTCGGCGCCGATCTCCTGCAGGTACTCCTGTACGCCGTCTTGCGTGAACGGTCCGAGCTCGAGAATGTGCATGTCACCCGGGCCCTGGAGGCTGCGCACCAACGCGGAAAGCTGTTCGTTGCCCCGGATGATCTCCGGTCGAAACGTCGCCACGAACATGCCCGGCATCGCCTCTACCTCCGGGCTGACCTCTGCGAGCAGCGCGAGCGAGTCGACATCGGCCGCGTGCAGGTTGTCCACCAGCAGTATCGACGGCACGCAGGAGGTTGCCTGAGAGATGAAAAGCATTATCTCTTCGCCGAGAAGGCGCTCGATACTATCGATACGCGGGTCGCTTCGCCGGTCGGGCGACCGACGCGACCGCCACCCGTGGCGTGCGAAGAGATCGGGAGCGAGACCGGCGAGCGCCTGCCACGGCTCGTCCATCAGTGTGCGAATCACATCGTTTCGACCGACACGCTCCGCATCGATAATCCATGCACGGATCGCCTGCCGCCACATCTCGTACGGGCCTTGCGGTGCCTGGTCGTCGAGATAGCTCGCGGAAATGAGAAACCCGCGCTCGGAGGCGATCGCAGCGAAGTGACGTATGAGCTTCGTCTTTCCGATACCCGCTTCGCCTGCGACGAGCACGCCGAACGCCTGCGCGCTCCGGAGACCGTCGAGACATACATTGAGATAGTCAATTTCTGCCCGGCGGGCGACGAGCCTGGTATCCATATCCGTGAATATAGTTTAACACAATTTGGCTCACCTATGTACCGGACGCCGACGACTTCTTTACATTCAATCGCCAATTGCGATACGTATAGTGCGACATGACGCGACAGTTCGTTGCCCGAGGGCACCTCATCGATTCGGGAATCATGACCAATATTCTCAATATCATCGTCGGCGAAGGTGGGCGATACAACGTCACTTCGTTCACGATGGGTAAGAATAACGAGGAGTTTTCCGAGCTAGAGCTGGAGTTGATCGCCGACACCGACGAACTGCTCAACGAGATAACCGAGAAGCTCGTGCGTATCGGCTGTTACGAGAAGGCGGCCCCGGAGGCGCTTCTCAAACCGGCGCCGAAGGACGGGTGTGTACCCGACGACTTCTACTCGACGACGAATCATCGGACCGAGGTCTATCTCGACGGAGAGTGGCGCGAGGTTTCCGGTCAGAGAATGGATGCCGTGATCGTGGCGACCCGGGAAGGGCCGATCTGTCGGAAAATCCGCGATGTTCGCGAAGGCGAGCTTGTCGTCTGTAACGCCGACGCGCTGCGCGTCTTTCCTCCGTTCCGCGAACGGGAGAGCGATGCGTTTGGTTTCATGTCGAACGAGGTCTCGAGCGAGCGCAGTGTCGATGTCGTAGTCGGTGTCATCGCCGAGGAATTGAAGCGCATGAAGGCGGCCGGAGAGAAGGTGATCGCTGTCCCGGGACCGGTCATCGTGCACACCGGCGGTTCCGAGGCGTTCGCGGCGCTTATCCGCGAAGGATACATCCACGGCATTCTGGCCGGAAACGCGCTTGCGGTTCACGACGTAGAAAATGTCATGCTCGGCACCAGTCTCGGCGTTGAGATGAAATCGGGCCGGCCGACGCACGAGGGTCACCGGAACCACATGCGGGCGATCAACCGTATTCGCTACCACGGCTCACTGAAGGCTGCGGTCGATGACGGCGCGCTGACCAAGGGCGTGATGTATGAGATAATCCGCGCCGGAATACCGTTCTGTCTGGCCGGTTCCATCCGCGACGACGGCCCGCTGCCCGATACGGTGAACGATATGGTCGAGGCGCAGCGCCAATACGCCGAGATCGCCGAAGGTGCTTCGCTCGTGCTGATGCTCAGCTCTATGTTGCACTCGATCGGCACAGGGAACATGCTACCGTCGTGGGTGAAGACCGTCTGCGTCGACATTAATCCCGCGGTGGTAACCAAGCTGAGCGACCGCGGCTCGAGCCAGGCCTTCGGTGTCGTCAGCGATGTGGGGCTCTTTCTGCGTGCGCTTGCCGAGGCGACGCTGCGGAGATAGCAAAGCTCCGCGACGGTGTCTCGAAGCCGCATCATAGCGCGTTAATCCAGGAGCAATGGGTATAGGTAGATGCAAGTCACATCGGAGCTGAAGAGTCTGCACCCGCTCGAGGTGAGGGTGCTGAACGCATTCGACGGAGAAGCCGACATTACGGTCGATCGCGTTATCGAGCGAACCGGCATGAACGAGGGGCAGTGCAATCAGGCGATCAGTTGGCTGAGCGCCAAGGAGCTGCTGTCCGAGGTCTCTCGTGAGGAGAAGACCGTGTACGAGCTCACCGAGCTCGGACGCATGCACGCCGCCGAGGGTACGCCCGAAGAGCGGTTACTCGATTTCGTCGAGCAGAACGGGCCGACTTCGATGAACGAGCTGGGCGAGGCGCTCAAACTCGAGAAGCGTGATATCGGTTCGGCGTTCGGGGCGCTCTCGAAGGCCGGTGCACTTCGCATGAACGGAGAGAAGCGGGTCGAGCTCGTCGACCGGGGTGCGGCGAAAACGGTGACGGTCGTGCGTTCTCTGATCGACCGGGCGGTCGATGCGGGAGCGCTCGAGGCGGACTCGCTCACCGACGAGGAGCGGCAGGCGATAGCCGGTGTAGCGAAGAAGCGCGGAGCCGCCGGTGTCACTTTCAAGATCTCCGAACGGTCGCGAGCCACGTACCGTCTGACCGACGCCGGTCTTAGTATGAAGGGTGCGGCGGCGAAGGCAGGGCTTACCGGGGAGGAGATCGGGAGCATCACCCCCGAGATGCTTCGCAACCGAACGTGGAAGTCGAAGTCGTTTCGCGAGTACAGCATCGACACCCCGCCGGCGCGATTGATACCGGGGCGGCGCAACCCGTATGCGGAGTATATCGAATCGGTGAAAGACAAACTGGTCGGCCTCGGATTCGAAGAGTTCGACGGCCCGTTGGTGGAAACCGAGTTCTGGAACTCCGACGCGCTCTTCATGCCGCAGTTCCACGCCGCCCGCGATATCCATGACGTCTACTACGTTGCCGAACCGACGCACGCGCGCGAGATCGAACAGCCGTACCTCGATCAGATCGCCGCCGCCCACGAAGACGGCTGGAAAACCGGCAGCCGCGGTTGGGGCTACGACTTCGACCGCGACTTCACCCGCCGGCTGATTCTGCGAAGCCAGGGTACGGTGTTGAGCGCGAAACAGCTGCCGAAGGCGAAGGTGCCCGGTCGCTACTTCGGCATCGTTCGCTGCTTCCGCTACGACCAGGTCGATGCGACGCATCTCAGCGACTTCTACCAGACCGAAGGAAT
>PUOG01000072.1 GCA_003552745.1 Spirochaetaceae bacterium | reverse complement strand
GGAGACCGGCGCTCGCCAGAGCGGTGGCGAACGCTTGGCGCTCACGCTCCCACGCGGCCGGTCGGCCGTCCGATGAGTCGACTTCGCCTTGCCGGTCGCCTGCGACCGACGCAGTGTCGGCTTTCGCCAGCATAGGTGCGAGATACCGCTCAGGATCTTCCCCGTAGCTGTGAGACGTTATGTCGTACGTGCCGGGGCGAAGATGTCCATAGCGCTCGTAGAAACGCTCGCGCTCCATCCGACCATCAGCTGCATGCTGCGCATCCTCGGTAAAGCGGTGGGTTACGGTACGGATCGACTCCATGAACGCTTCCGATGCCTCTCGCGATAGCGCACCGGTGGAGACCGCCGTCCTCAGCAATGTCACGGCAACGAAGGCGCTGCGCGCAAGATGGGAAAAAGCAAGCGTCCCGTACCGCTTGCAGTCCTCAAGAAGGCAGAGCGCCCGTTGCAACGGCGGCAGCCCCGAGGCGATGAAGCGTTCATGTCGGCTCTCCAGGGTGTTAATGCTCTCGAGATCGACAGGGCATCGATCGAATGCCGATGCGGTCAGAGAGCGCAAGGCGTCGGCAAGCTGGTCGATGTCGGCGGTGTCGAAGCCCCCCTCCTCCTCCAGAAGCGCACGCCACCGATCGAAGTTCAGCCCGTAGCAGGTCGGAACGACTTCGAACTCAACCTTGTCGTGGTATTCGGGGTGTCTCCGCAACCGATCGAGATAGAACTCCACAAGGCGGCTCGCCAGTCCGTCATCGAGAGTCGCCGGGACAAACGAATTGAAGCTTGCCCGAATGTCGACATACGGATGACCGGCGAACGAGATAAGCAATGGAGCCGGGCGAACATCCCGATAGCCGTATTCGGCGCGTTGCGTTGCCCAGATCTCGTCCATAATAAGATAACGGTACAAGGTTACCGAGAGACGACCGGGCCTCGTCCCGATGATCTCCGCCGGATTCCAGTCGGGCATAACCCCGAAGTACGCACGTCGGCCTACCTGGCTCGCCCCGGGCTCCTGTCGGGCACGGAACAGCTCGACAGCCTGTTCCAGCATCGCGTCCACGAGATGATCCGATTCGGCGTAAGAGCCGTGCTCGACCGCGATCGGCCGAACCTGGAGAACGTGCACGTGACCGTCTACATCTACCGCGAACTCGATATCGAGTGCATCGTAGCCGATCAGATCCTCGATCTCGCGTACTGCCGGTAGCAGTCGCTCGATGCTCGGTGGAATACTCGGGTCGTCACCCGATATGCTTCGATGCATAACGAGCGTCTTGTGTTCCCTGCTCGATCCGCTCGTGATCGACTCGGTGCTCTTCGTAACATCGTCGTAGTTCACGACGTAATACGGGGCCCCGTGAGCGAGCGATCGCGTGAAGACAACCCCACTCGTTCGCACCCGCTCCACCATCGGCTGGACCAGCACCTGATTCTGCGGGTTTTCGTCTGGATAGCTCGCGATTACTGCCTCGATCGCACTACGGACCGCCGATTCGTCACTCGCGTCGACATCCAGCACGCTCGTGAACGCCCCCGCGTTCGCGCTGGAGAATCCGTCCTCGGCGAGCGCACTACTGCGGACTACAAGCTTCGTATTCGCGAACGCCCCGGCTACCGACGCCAGAACAGAACGCGGGTCTGCCTGCCATTCGGAGACGGTGCAACTGACCTGTTCCAGAATACGGCTGCGTCGAACAAGGCGCTGCAGGCGATCGAGCGTCTGTGCCTTGGTTCCGAATATGAAGTGGGCGAGGTCCTTCGGTTCGTTGAGCTCCGCCCAGTCGCCTTGCACATCGACCGCTCGAACCGAGAACCCACGAGTACGAAGCATCTCGAGCAGGTCTCCGACTTTCGCCTTCCGGATCTCGGCCGGCAACGTATCCCAGGCGTGGGCGAGCTCACGTGAGACCTCGGGCCGGAGAAGACACACACCGAGGAATTCTGCATCTGCAACCGTTGAGATTATGTCGGTGCCGATCCGAGTGACGGTAGACTCATGCAAAGTAACCTTCTCACACCGCTCGACATCGGCCTGCGACCTTCCGGAGAATCGATGCCGCCACGCCGAATCAACCGCCACCACGATGTCCCCGCGAGCCTCTGAAAGCGCTCCGACGAGCGACTCGCGGAAAAGAACGTCGGCATATGAAACGTAGTGCTCGGCATCGTCGTCGAACGGAGCCCGCAACAGGGAGTCGGCGGGACCGGTACGATCCCACTCGGGATTCACCGTGTAATTAATCGACGGATATCGACGCATGACATCCTCAATACGGTATCCGCCTATGAAGTGCACCGACGGTCGAACGGAGTTGAACGCATGCAGGAGCCAATCGAATACGAGACCGTTGTGCGAAGTATCTCGCAGGGCCGAGTGCTGCTCTCCGCGAAACGGCATGCCGGCGCCGAGAATGATCAGACGGCTCTCGGTCGCGACTTGATCACGAGAGTGCGAGTGGGCTTCGGTGCGATTATACGAGCTCATCAATGTAACCTGCCTGTATTCCGGCCGATGCAGGAGATCGTGCCACGAAGACACCTCGCTCGGCCGACCGGGCGAGCGTAACCATTTAATGGAAACTTAATCAAGGCTTTATCGCTGTGCAGGTTTTTCATTGCGCGATACCGCTACTCCGCCGTACAGTAGGCGCATGGTCCAGGAAGTCATATTCGAGGGCGAACAGTACCAGGGCGAAAGCGCAATTCTGCTCGACTGGACGGTTTCGGTCGGCTCCATCGTGGAGCGGGGTGAGTCGCTGTGCACGCTGGAGTCGCCGGAGGGGACAATCGAGATCGTTTCGAAGATCGACGGAAAGATCCTGCAACTCTTCTACTCGCCCGGAGACGAGGTCCAGAAGGGGACCGCGCTTGCGCTCGTCGGAGAGCCCGGGGAAGCGCTTTCCGACGATCTCTCGAGCCCGGGCGTCAGCGTCGATCCGGAAGAGATGCTGCGAGAAACGGAGGGCGTGCGGTCTCCGGCCGGCGATTCCGACATCGATCTCTTCGTTATCGGAAGCGGGCCGGCCGGGTATAGAGCTGCCCTTCGGGCGGCGAGACACGGAGCGAGAGTCGTTATCGCCGAGGAGAATCTTCTCGGCGGCACGTGCCTGAACTTCGGTTGCGTCCCGGCGAAAACACTTATACACATCGCTCGGCTTTATCGCGGGGCTGCCGACTCCGCGGCGATGGGAATCGAGGCGAACCGACTGACCTACAATCACACGAAGGCACTTGAATGGAAAAATGGCTCGGTTGAACGCCTGCGGCACGGACTCGAAGGGCAGTTGAAGCGCGCCGGCGTACAGGTCGTGCGCGCCCGCGCACACTTTCTCGAGCCCGGGCGAGTCATGGCCGGAGGGACGGAGTACCGCCCGAAGTTCATCCTCATCGCGAACGGCGCGCAGAGTGCACCCTACGAGGTCGACATATCAGGTGCATCGATTCCGGTGCTCGGAAGTGCCGCTGCCTTCGATCTGACCGAAGTACCCGGTCGCATGCTGATTCTCGGAGGAGGGTATATCGGGTTGGAGATCGCCGGACTGTTTTCGGCGCTCGGCACGCGCGTGACGGTCATGGAAAGCGAGTCCGACGTGTTGGGTTTCGCGGGAACCGATATCAGTCGTCAGATGCGCCTCGCGATGGATACGACCCGTTTCATTGTAAACGCCAAGGCGCAACGCATAAGCGGAAACACGGTTCATTACGTCGATGAGCGAGGGGAACAGTCGCTTGACACCGATTGCGTCGTCCAGGTGGTCGGGCGCCGTCCGAGGCTCGAAGGGGTAGACGAGCACGGGATCGAACTAAACGAGCGCGGTATTTCGGTCGATGCATACATGCGAACGAATCTCGAAGGGGTGTACGCCGCCGGCGACGTCACCGGGAGGCTGATGTTGGCTCACGCAGCATACCGTATGGCAGACGTCGCGGTGAACAATATGTTCGGCGACGGCTCCGACTCGGTCAATTTCGATGCAATGCCGTGGATCGTCTATACAATGCCCGAGTTGGCCGGATGCGGACGGAACCAGGCTCAAGCAGAATCTGACGGCCTGGAGGTAGAAGTCAACCTGTTACCGCTTGCCTCGAACAATCGCTACCTCGCCGAACACGCGGATGCACGCGGTTGGTGCCGGCTCGTATCCGAGGTGAGCTCGGGTAAGCTGGTAGGAGCATTCATGATGGGTCACGGAGTCTCCGAGCTCATCGCGCAGGCGGCGATGGCGATTGACACCGGAATGTCGGTGCACCAGATTTCGCGCATCGTTGCACCGCACCCGACCATGTCGGAAGCGTTTCGAGACGCGGCCGACTCAGCAGGCCATATCTCCAAGGTCATGGCAGCCGATCATTTCCGCAACCCACACCTGTGAGTGCGGTTAAGAGGACAGTGAAGCACGATGATAGCAAGTATCGGAGAAGCGCTGATAGATTTCATTCCGGTTGAAACTCCCGACGGGACGCGAGTATTCGCCCCCAGGCCGGGTGGCAGCCCCTACAACACCGCAATAGCGTGCGGACGTCTCAAACAGCCCGTACTCTTCCTGGCGAGACTGTCGACCGACTTCTTCGGCACCGACCTGGTCGCGAATCTGAAGGCGAACAATGTCGACGCATCGTACGTTCAGCGCACGTCCGACCCCACCACCTTGGCATTCGTGCGCACTTCTCCGTCGGGCGATGCAGAGTATGCGTTTTTCGTCAACGACTCGGCCGACCGGCTCTTGCGCCGTACCGATCTTCCCGCGGATCTTCCTCGAGAGCTGACCTGCATTCAGTGCGGCTCTATTTCTACACAGATGGAACCGTGCGCAATCACCATCGAAGAGTACGTTTTCGAACGTGCCGAGAAGGTCGTGGTCGCCTACGATCCGAACATTCGTATTTCGCTCATCAGTGATGGAGATGCGCATCGAAAGCGGGTCCTCCGGTTCATGTCCGTTTCCGGGATCGTCAAGGTAAGCGATGTCGACCTCGAATGGCTCTTCCCGGGTATAACGCAGGAGGACGCAATGGAGGAGGTCGCCGCGCTGGGTGTACCGATGGTCATCGTCACTGCGGGAGCCGAGGGGGCAACCGCCCGAAACCGGAATGGAAGCGTACACGTACCCTCCGAAAACCCGCCCGGGGGCGTTAAGGACACCGTGGGTGCCGGAGACTCATTTCACGGAGCACTCCTTTCGTGGTTGGACCGACACGGACACATGTATAGAGAGTCGCTGGCCACGATCGATACCGAAACGATGGAACGCGCTCTCCGATTCGCGGCGAACGCTGCAGCAATAACCTGTTCGCGTGCCGGGGCGGAGCCCCCGACCGACAGCGAAATCGACCTCGGGTAATAGCTACCAATATGATGAAGAAAGCGTTGGTACCGGTACAATTCAACGAGAACCGCAATCGCTTCGACTCCATTCCAATTGCGCTTCGCGCGTTCGGAATCGGAACCGCGGTCCTCGTGCACGTCGCGGATGCTCCCGACAAGGGCGATTCCGGCGCCAGAACCGAGCGGATCAAATCGTTCGGCTCGCCTTTCACCGATGCCGGTCTTCGTGTCGAGCATCGGCTCACACACGGTTCAGCGGCATTGACAATCAGTCGCCTGGCGAGCGAGATGGAATGCGAGCTTATCGCGTTCTCGTGGAAACGCAAGAGCTGGATTCAGAGGGCGTTGACCGGCAGCACGACCCTTGATGCGATACGACTGAGCGACAGTGCCGTGTTCGTCAGCAAGGAGCCTCAACACAAGGCGGCCGATTCGCTGGAGG
>PUOG01000087.1 GCA_003552745.1 Spirochaetaceae bacterium | reverse complement strand
TCCGCATGCCCGTCATTGTCATAGTCTCTATTATACTCGGCGTTCTGGTGATAGTTTTTACCGTTCTTGTGGTGCGATCCATTATATCACCCCGGAAGGTTGGATCACTCGCCGAGCAGTACAAGAGAGGTAACTACTCCGGCATAATCCGTTCCGCTCGCCGCATACTGGTCAAGGAACCGCGAAATCCCGACGCACACTATTTTCTCGGACTTGCTTACATGGCGCAGAACAAGGAGGAACTCGCACTCATGGAGTTCAAGACGGTGAACTCCATAGGCGACTTCACCGGACATGTTCCGGAGAACTCTTTCCGGAAGATGATAGCGGAACTGTTCGAGAAATTCAATCAGCCCGAGGAAGCGTTAAAGGAATACCTCCTGCTCATAAGCAACAATCCGACGAACGCGGAACTACCATTCCGTGCCGGAAGACTCTTCGAAGAGCGCCACAAGACCGAAAACGCGGCGGGCTACTACCGCAAAGCGCTCGAGTTGGACCCGCGTCACGGGCCGAGCTACTTCAGACTGGGAAGAATTCTGTACAGGTCGAAACGTCCGGCGGAGGCGAAGAAGCTCCTTCAGAACAGCGTGCGGTACGATCCCGACAACTCGCAAGCACACTACTATCTCGGCAAGATTCTGAAAGATAATGGAGAATACGCCGCCGCCCTTGCCGCATTCGAGAAAGCGCAGAAAGACAGCGAATACAAGGTGAGAGCGATTATTGAACGTGCCGGCTGCTATATGAGTCAGTCCGACTTCGGACGGGCGATTACCGAGCTCGAGCGGGCTGCCAATCTCATCGGCGACCAACGATCATCCGAGGCGCTGCACACGCACTACTTTCTCGGGGTGTGTTACGAACGCACCCGTCGCATTGAGGCCGCCGTCGGAGAGTGGGAGAAAGTCTACAGCGTCCATCCCAAGTTTCGCGATGTATCGGAGAAGCTGAGCGAGTTTCAGTCGCTTCGTGCCGACGATCGGATCAAGGATTTTCTCACCGCACCGGACAATCAGTTCATCGAGATATGCAGACGCATAGCAATCGGCCTCGGTCTCTCCATCCGAGAGACAACACTAATCGACGACGGATGCGACGTCGTCGCATTCGAAGCACAGTCGAAATGGCGCAATGCGCGCCGACTCCCCAAACTCCTCCGGTTCTTGCGCATTACCGAAATCCTGGACGTTGGAAGCGTTCGTGCAGTCCACGAAGAGATGCGCAGCCAGAACATCACGCGGGCGGTGATCTTGACCAGCTCGACGGTTTCCAGCCTCGCCTATGAGTTCGCCGAGACACGCCCGATCGATATCTACGACCGCGAGAGACTTCACGAGCTCCTCGACAGCACCGTTATGCCTCATGCCAAGCGGTGACTCGGGCAAACGACCAATCAAGATCCTCTGTGTCTCCGATCATGTTGATCCGCTCGTGTACAGTCCGCTGGCGGCCGAGCGATTCGGTGACGTCGATCTGGTTATCAGTGCCGGTGACCTCTCAATGAAGTATCTTGGCTTCATCTCATCCATGCTGAACAAGCCGGTTGTATTCGTTTTCGGCAATCATAACCTCGAGCATATGCATCTGTTCCGCAAAACGAGGTTACCGCAAATCGGAGAGACGTGCCCCGTTTTCGGAACAGACGATCGTTTCGGGGCAACGTTTGCTTCCGACCGTGTGATTCGAGTGAACGGACTCATAATCGTCGGTCTCGGCGGTAGCATGAGGTATAATGCCGGTGAGAATCAGTATACGGAGTTTCAGATGATGATGAGGATTCTTCGACTCTCTCCACGCCTCGTCTTCAACCGTCTATTCCGCGGGCGCTACCTCGACATACTCTTGACCCATGCAGCACCCCGCGGGATTCATGACCGAACCGACCGGTGTCATCTCGGCTTCAAGAGCTTCCGCTGGTTCATGCGTGTGTTCCGCCCTCGGTATCTTCTCCACGGCCACATACATCTCTATGATCAGCGCGAACCGAGGCTAACGCGATATTTCGCAACGGACGTGATAAATGTATATGATCACTATCTGCTGGAATACTAGTGAGATGCAATGAATTCGCCGTATATCGAATCGAAAGCAAGCGAAGACTTCAACAGAGCCCGTATCCAGGCCACCTTCTCGCGCATTCTGAACCTGCTGAGCCCGGAGAATGAGGAGATGCTCAGTCTGCAGGACGTTAAGGACGTTCTGCGCCCGAAGAGCGAGAGTTACCGCGGCTTGAAGACCGTTCCGATTTCGCGGATCGTCGGAAGCGAGGGGCGGTACCGTGATTTCAACAGACACTTCCTGCCGAGACGCGAAGAGCTACGGAACCGCTGGACCCGAGTGGACAAAGCACATCTGCAGCACATCATACTGCCTCCCGTGCGGCTATACGAGATCGGCGGAGTGTACTTTGTGCGCGATGGGAACCACCGTGTATCGGTAGCTCGAAGCCAGGGCATCGAAGAAATCGACGCGGAGGTCATCTCGCTGAAGTCGGAGGTCGAGCTCAGCCCCGACCTCACCCGCGAGAGACTCGAGCGCGCTGTCATCGAGTATGAGAAGAGACGCTTCTACGAGGAAACCGGATTCGACCGGCTTATCACCGACTACGAGCTGGAGTTCACCGAGACCGGTCGATACGATGAGATCAAGCACCACGTACTGGTCCACAAGTACTACATCAACCAGGGAATAGACGAGGAGATTCCGTTCGAGAGCGCGCTGCTCTCATGGTTCCACAACGTCTTCCTGCCGATCGTACGGGTGATCCGCGACGAACGACTGCTTCGCAACTTCCCGGGACGTACCGAGGCGGACCTCTACACGTGGATGGTCAAGCACTGGCATCTGCTGAAAGAGAAGTGCGGTGAGGAATACAGCCCGAAGGAAGCGGCCATTGACTTCACACAGCGCTATGGTCGCAGCATCCGGCAGCGTGTCAGGGAGCTCTTTCAGCGACTACTCCGGAGAGGTCGTTATTGGGGCCACATCCACGGCCCGGAAATCAACCAAACGTCGGACCGCTCTACATGACTCGACAGATAGAGCCTCGCGGAACCGTCCTCGATTCTCTCATCGAGCTCATCCGAGTCGATACGGTGCGAAGCGGGGTCGAAGGTTGATATGTGGGCGCCTTCACTATCGGTGATCGTTATGCGCAGACGGTTACCGGTCGGCTCGACTCGCAGTTGCTCACCCTCCCGTATCAATTCGGGGAAGACCGCGTCCTCGAGAGCGAAACCGAGCGTCCGAACTTCGAAATGGGTTTCGGCCCTGCGTCCCGCCAGATCTTCCACCGCGAGCTCGTAGCGGCCTCGAGGAACGGTGTACCCGTCGGGAGCGAAGAGTCCATCGGCGCCGATCCAGGTTCGATCATCCCATTCACCGAGCGTCCACTCCGCACTCGTCAGCTCCCAGTACGCTTCGCTTCCTGGATGACGCACGCGCCATGTTTCGAGATCATCGTATCCGTCCGGGCTGGACACCGCTGCGAATACCGAAAGTGTCTCGTAACGGATATCGGCTTCGCGATCTTCGACTGCGAGTACACTGTATCTAACCGAACCGATCAGGGGGGGCTCACCGGTGCACGCCGCGAAGATCGCCAGGGCACCGACGAGGATAAGAAACGGGGCGGCCGAAGCCGCCCCGCGCCGTAGATCAGTAGCTCTTCTGACTCTGTAGCTTTCGCTGTTTCTTGAGCATTTTGCGCTCAAGCGACTTGCGTTTACGATTCCGTATGGTGGAAGGCTTCTCATAGTATTCCCGCTTCTTCCACTCACGAATAATGCCTTCTTTCTCCACCATTCGCTTGAAGCGCTTGATCGCACGCTCCAGATGTTCATTATCATCTATCCTGATGTAGGCGATGTAGGATCACCTCCCTTGTCGACGGTAGTCTTTGCCTTTCATGCGCCAGTGTAGTCAAATGCGAATGAGTGTCAACGACCCGCAGTCGGTTCGGCTACTCGACGTAGAATGGAGGGTTCTCGAGAAACCAGTCCGGGTCAACGGCGACCCCTCCAAGGCGCACCTCCCAGTGCAGATGCGGACCGGTAGCAAGACCGGTCATTCCCACCACGCCGAGCTTCCCACCGGCTTCGATGAGCTGCCCCTTCTCCACCGAAACTTCGTCGAGATGGTAGTACAGCGAGTAGACACCGGGCAAATGCTCGATGATCACGCTCTTTCCGCTGAGAAGCCGGTCAGTTGCCATCCGCACCGCTCCCCGGCCGGCGGCGTACACCGGGGTCCCGGTTGCCGCGGCATAATCGATTCCGTGATGGGCGCTTCGCCGTTCGCTACCGTCGGCATACTCATAGATACGGCGATCTCCGAAACCGGCGCTGATGCGGCGCGGTTCCACCGGTAGCTCGAATCGGTCGAGGTGAAATACGCCGTTCGGGTTCGATTCGGATAGCAGCTCCTGCAGCTCGCGACTCTCCCTCGCACGTCGGGGGTCAGGTTCCGTCATGAGCGCTGTCAACTCACGTCCGAGTCGGAGACGCATTTCGGCAAACTCGCCCTCGACGACCGGAACCGTGTGGTAGCTTTCCAACCCGACGCGTGAATCTTGAGCCCGGACACGTACCTGCCAATCACCGGTTTCGGCGAGAGTTGGAACGGCGACCAGTGCCTGCCATACCGCAGATTCGCCTGCCGTCGCCACGAAGACCGCATCGCTCTCTCCCCGGGGTTCCCCTTCGTGGTCGATAACCGCCACTTCGACCCGTCGAAGCTTCTCCTCACCGTCGTATCGCACGGTGACGCGGGCCGGCTCTCCCTGGATAAGCTGTGCCGGCGCTTCGATATCCAGCGTTCCGACCGGCGAGGCACCCGCCATAGTGACCGCGAAAGGCAGAAAGAACACCATGCGCCACAGCGCCATCTATCCACTCCTGCGTATAT
The DNA here is from genome assembly GCA_003552745.1 of Spirochaetaceae bacterium. Lineage (GTDB taxonomy): Bacteria > Spirochaetota > Spirochaetia > DSM-27196 > SKKC01 > SLAN01. The sequence continues at coordinate 867 of PUOG01000087.1, read as the reverse complement.
CCACGACCACCAGCTGTATCGTCTCGGTACCCTGGTAGTGGTTGGTGCCGACCTCGAACACGAGGTCAACGCGATCTCCCACGGTAAAGTCCACGCCTAACCGCTCAGCGGCATTCCAGAAGACGGCCGGCCATTTGTGAACCCCGGCATCGAGCAACAGCTTAAGGTGCTTCTGCTCACCTTTGCCCATCGGGTTCGCCTCCAGAACCGAGAGCCCTCGGCCGAGGAAGACGAGCGGCGTGTGCCCTTGACCGAACGGAGCGAAGGTGTCGGCAACGTCACGTATCTCCGGCTTCATGTGCGAAAGGGGCAATTCGGCGTCGACGCGAATCACCTGCTCCGCCTCTTCGTCGAGCTCGATCTCCGGTATGAGCTCTTCGATTCGGCGTTCGAGCTCCTCGAATCGTTCCAACCGGAGGTGAAAACCTCCGGCGGCGTCGTGTCCGCCCCAGTCCTGTAGAATATCGTCGAGCTCGGCGAGGAAGTCGGTCACACCGAATCCACGCATTGCCCGCACGCTGCCGACCGCTCGTTCCTCTACCTCGGCAACCACCGCCGCAGGTGCGTTGAACATCCGCGCGAGCCTCCCGGCGACTATTCCGGTGATTCCTCGCTGCACTTCGCGGTCGCGTACCATGATGAAACGGCCATCGCTGCGCTCATAGCTCTCCCGCGCCTTCGGCAGCAGCCGCTCCCACGCCTCCTCGCCGATGCGCCGCCGATCGCGGTTCAACTCGATGATCTCATCGGCTCGCTGCATACAGAGCGCCGGGTCGTCGGTTACGAGCAGCTCCACCGCCTTATCCGGCTTTCCCATTCGGCCGGCGGCGTTTATTACCGGTGAGAGGTGCCACCCGATGTCACGAG
>PUOG01000136.1 GCA_003552745.1 Spirochaetaceae bacterium | reverse complement strand
CGCCAATATCGGTGGTAATCCAAGGCAGGCAAGTCATCTAATCCACGTAGCGTCTATAAACTTCGCACGTATCGGGTGATATGTAAAGAGGTGATTTCAGGCGATATAGTTTCGGGCGAAACGTCGCCTCGCGGCGGTAAGCACTTGACGCTTTCAATACATATTCAGATATTAAGCGGCAACCAATACACTCTATTATTCCGGAGGATTTACGTGACCCATAATATACTTATTCGCAGATTCATGTATGTAGTACTGGCGATCCTTGCAGCCGCCCTGCTCATTGCCGCAGGTGGACAGGAGGAGGTCGAAGAGCTGGACGAGCCCGATGTCGTCTTCGATCTGACGGCCGAGGGACGCGAGTTCTATATCGCAGGAGAGGATGAGCAGAATCCCGATCTGGTCGTCCGGCAGGGTGATGTTGTTCAAATCAACCTGGAAATAACCGGTGGAAACCACGACTGGGTTGTGGACGAGTTCAACGCCGCGACCGAGGTGATTAGTGTGGGCGACACCGACACGATTCAGTTCGTGGCCGACGAAAGTGGTGAGTTCGAGTACTATTGCAGCGTCGGGGCTCACCGGGCCGAAGGAATGTACGGCACGCTTATCGTGGAGTAGCCGGCAAGACACCGCGATGAGCATAGCCTCATCGCGGTGTTCTGACTGCGCGGCACGGAGCCGCTGCCGTTAAGATGCGAACCCGGCACGCTGTGTGGTTGCGGTGTTTGCCGATGCGGAATAAGGTACCGGCGTGAGTGCTCCATCGCAGGCTTACACGCCGATCATCAACGTCAAGCAGACCGAGACCGCCATCAAACTGATCAAAACCTTCTTTGAACGAAGTCTCTCCACCGAGCTGCGCCTTTTTCGGGTTACCTCACCGCTGTTCGTCGAGCGTGGGAGTGGAATCAACGATGACCTTACCGGCGTTGAGCGACCAGTTACATTTTCTGTAGCGAATCTCAACGGAGCGGATGTCGAGATCGTGCAGTCGCTCGCAAAATGGAAGCGCATGGCGTTGGCCGATTACGGATTCGAACCGGGTACCGGAATCTACACCGATATGAACGCTGTGCGGCCGGACGATACGGTCGACGAGACACATTCGATCTATGTCGATCAGTGGGACTGGGAACTGATCATGCATCCGAACCAGCGAGACGAGAGCTTCCTGTTTCACGTTGTGCGGCGAATCTACGATGCGATAAAGCGAACCGAGTTCGTCGTCCACGAGCAGTACCCCGACATCCCGCTGCAGCTTCCCGATACGATCACCTTCGTACACGCCGAAGAGGCGCGACGCCGTTACCCCGATCTCACGCCCGTCGAGCGCGAGAATCGACTCACGAACGAGTACGGTGCGGTATTCCTGGTAGGTATTGGTGGAACTCTTACCGACGGCAGCGTGCACGGCGACCGCGCCCCCGACTACGACGACTGGTCCACCGAAACCGAATCGGGAAACCGGGGCCTGAATGGAGATATCATCCTGTGGAACTCTGTACTCGGACGGGCACTGGAGATTTCGTCGATGGGGATTCGCGTTGATCGCGATGCACTCCTGCGGCAGCTATCGATCGCCGGTAATGAAGAGCGGCGCGAGCTCTATTGGCACCGGCGTTTCCTCGCCGGGGAGTTTCCGCAGACGATCGGCGGCGGGATCGGACAGTCGCGACTCTGCATGCATCTATTGCGGAAAGCGCATATCGGGGAGGTCCAGGCCTCCGTATGGCCCGAAAGGATGGTCGAGGAGTGCCGCGAGCGCGGAATTCCTCTGATGTAATCGTTGTGAAGGCATAATCTCTTTATTCGTGCAACTCCAGCTTCCATAATCTGTTATAATGAAGATGTAGAGTGCTCATCTTCCGACGGAGGCCGGGCATGCGCCTGCTGGCTATCGCTATTATTACGAGTCTCATCGTGCTTGGCGTCACGGTACCGGTCTATCCGAGCCCCGCGGCGATGCCCGAAGTCGTAATAGAACATGCCGGTTTGGATGATCGGTCACCGGAGCTCGAACGGCTTCTTCGACGGGCGAGCGAAATCGAGCTACGGCGTCAGGAACTTGAGTATCGAACTGCTGACGTCTCCGACGAGCCGGGGACGCTGGAAGCAGAAGATGACCTTATCGATCGCTCGGCGCTATTCGAGAGCGATTTCTACCTTTTCGGTACATACTGGACAAGCGACGAACGGCTATCGGTTCGCTACCGGCTCGTAGACATATCGCGATCGGAAGTCATTGCTGACGCCGAACGGGACGGACCGATCGATCTAGTGCTCGACCGCGTTGCTCGAGAAGCGGTACGTGCGGTAGTCGACGCTGCCGATGAGCGGCTGGCGGAAGTGCGAGCCGAGCGCGAAGCGGCCGTGGCCGAGTCCGACGAAGCGCGCGAGGTGGATCGAACGGAGCCCGGTGACCCGGTCGTGGCGCCGGGTGAAGCCGTCGATCGAATCGAGCCGGTCTTTGCTCCGGACCCGCCGTTGCGGCGGCTTGAGCTCAGCATTCAAGGTAACGCTATCCTGTCTCTCGGGGAGTTCGCCGAATACCTGCCGTACGGATTCGCTACCACCTCGACTCTACTCGCCTGGCTCGGCGAGAACGAAGGTGGATTCGGGCTCGGGTTTACTGCCGGCTATCAGCATATGCTTGCCCGGGAGCAGGGATTCGCACAGTTTGCTCGCTCTTTTGTGCCGATTGGTGCCGATATTCACCTCTCACCGTGGCATAATAATGGAGTGACTCTTCGTTTTTCCGCGTCGGGCGGAGCTGCGATACGGATTCATGACGGTAGCTTCGCCTCCGATCGGCTGTCGGCCGCCATTCCGTACTCTACGCTTGCCGTGACTACTACGGTTCGGCTTGGAGAACGGTTTGGGCTCGGGGTGCAGGCCGGGGCGCGATCGTTGTTTCACATATATCGTGAGGATAAGGATGCGGCGCCTCAGGTAGAACCGCTCCCCGCTTTTTCTCCGGGAGTGTATCTGTTCCGGAGACTGTAGATCAGAGGGAAGAGGTAACGACAATGAACACGAATGTAAAAACACATCGTTTCGTGTTGCTCACCGTGACCGTCGTCACGCTCGCGTTTCTCGCCGCATGCAGCGAAACGTCGCTGCAGTCGCTACTTGAAGGCGAGGAAGGTGGTGGCTTCGAGCTCACCACTCGAGAGGTACACTTGGAGACATCCGACGAGTACACGCTCAGTGCCCGTGGCGGATTCAAACCGTACTTCTTCGACCTCGACAACGGTGTCGGCGAGATCGATACCTCCAGCGGCCGGTTCCGCTCGCCCGAATCGCTAAACGATGAGCTATTGATCGAGGTGCCGGTATCGGCAATGGATAACGCCGGTGCGACCGATACGGCAAAGGTTCTACTGTATGAGCGGCTGAGCGCTTCGCCGCGAACGCTGGAAGTGCCGGCGGACGAAAACTTCGAAGCCAATCCGATCACCGTCTGGGGCGGGTTCGGCAGCTACACCTTTGACCTCGAGACGGAGGATGGTGAGACGGCGACGGGAGTTACAGGCTCGGCGGAGTTTGACGAGGATCCGGATGATGAAGACCGGATGATTCTGAGGTATACCTCGCCGGAAAATCCGGGCACCATTTTCCTCTCGATTCGCGACGAATTGGCGAACCGCGTAACCGTCGAGATAACCGTGCATCCCGATGACGAACTACGCGTGATCCCTTCGTCGAAGACCGTTGTGCTGAACGGTGTCCCGGCTCCGCTTGAGTTTCAGGTTATCGGTGGAACCGGAGCGGCAGACGATTACGAGGTAATCGTCGAGCCGGAGGGAGTTGGCAGTGTGTCGGAAATCGAGGCAAATGCCACATTCACTTTCGAGTTCACGCCATCGGGGGAAGGCACCGCCACCATAACCGTTACCGACGACGCAGGTGCAGGCACAGAAGTAGACGCAACGGTACACGTCGTCACCGACGAACCGGACGCGCTCCGTCTTTCACCGTCGTCGGTCACCGTCGCGCCGGGCAGCAGTGCCGATTTCTCGGCGTCCGGGGGTGTTCCGCCGTACGATTTCCGGGTGCGGCCGGGAGGCGGCGTTAACCTCGAAGAGATCGATGATTCGACCGCACGCGTCACTATGCGCGAAGATTTACCGCCGGGACAGGCCAACGGCAGCTGGGAGGTCATCGTAACCGATTCGCGGAGTGAGAGGGTGAGCTCGACGTTGCATCAAGACACGGATTGATTCGCCCGCTGCGGCGCGGCTCCTTGATACGGCCGTCAACCGAACCAGGCGCTCACTCAGCCGAAACCGAGTCGAGGAGTTCGCGCGCGCGTTGGAGGGCCGCGCTGTACCCCGCCCGTTCTTTCGCGCGTGCGAAACGGTCGAGATACTCTTCGAATGCATCGTCGAGTCGGGGGTGCTCCTCCTGCACCTCGTCGCTCCGAAGTGCATCCAGGACTTCCAGGCGCACATCGACGGAGGCGATAATCGTCTCGAAGTCCTCCTCGCTGTTCGCCGATTCGGCGTGGAGATTGGCGAGCTCGCTCTGCGACTCGCGTAACTCAGCAAGCAGCGTGTCGAGCCTCGATTCGGAGGCTTCCGCCTCTTCGCGATACGCGTCGGCGGATCGCCGCGCCTGATCTCTCGCCGATTCGAGATTCGATAGCTGCGACTCCAACTGCGCGATCTGTTGCTCGAGGGACTCCTGCCGATCGGAAGCCGCGGCCAGACGTGCTTCGGGATCGATCGCCTCGAGCTCGGTCAAGCGGCGCAAGGCGGTGAGCAGCGATCGGTCCGCATCCGCACGCTCATCGATGATCGGCAGATGGTCGATCTCTTCGGCGGCAAGCATTGAGTCGATCGTAGCGATTGCATCTTCGGCCTCGGCGTAGCTGCCCTGCTCGATCAAGTCGATGGCACGTTGGTATTGATCGGAGAGCAAGCGAGTGTACTCAAGTGCCTCCTCCCGTTGATCAATCAGAAGTGTGAGTTCTTCGGCCGTTTGCTCGTATTCGGCCTCGAACCGATCGAGTTCGGCCACCCCGCGTTCGAGCTCAGCTTCGAGAGCTTCCAGGCGCCCTTCCCTCGTCGCGATCTCGGCCTCATGTTGTTGCTGTAGTTCGTCGAGCTCGGCACTGTACCGCTCATCGAGCTCGGATTCGATATCTCGCAGGCGGCTCTCGAGCTCGTCACCGGTGAAGCCCTCAGCCTCCAACCGTTCCCGTTCGGCCGCGAGAGCCTCTTCGAGCTCTGTCTCCAACTCTGCTTCGCGTTCACGGAAAGCGGCTTCCGCCTCCTGAATCGCGGTATCGCGCTCCTGCTCGAGCGCGCCGAGTTCATCGCGCATCTCGGCAATCTCCCCCTCACGTGCCGCAAGCCGCTCCTCCGCCTGTTGCCGGAACTCTTCGAGGAGCTGCGCTTCCGCGGTTTCCGCGGCACGAGCATCGGCGAGAAGTGTCTGCTCCTGCTGCTCGAACGACACGAACAGCATGACGGCAGCGATCGCCCCGACGACCGTAGCACCCACACCGATCAATGACGGGATTGTGTCCCGACGGTGTCGCGGCTCATATCCCAGCCGGCGATCGTCCTCTGCGCCCTGCGGTTTGCGTACGAGAGAGTCGAGCTGTGCACGGATCTCCCGCTTCTCCTGCTCGGAGACGCCGTGATCCGACTCGTCGAAGATTCCGGTAAGTCCGTCGGTTTTCGGGTCGTGGACAGAAGATTCGTCCGACATTGACCGCACACCCCTTTATCCAAATAATAGAACATAGATGTAATTGCTCACAAGTATTGCGGTTAGCAAAATGCGAATCAGATACAAGTTCTTTCTCG
>PUOG01000150.1 GCA_003552745.1 Spirochaetaceae bacterium | reverse complement strand
ACTCGTTCGCCATATCCATAACCTTCATTCTCATTCCGACGAAGATCGGAAACTCACGATTGTCTTTCAGTTTGCGGCTGATTCCCGGAGACGAAACCTCTACACTCAGATCGCGGTGACCGGTCAACAGCTCGATTCGGGGTACGATCGTTCGATGCACTTCCGCACAATCGTCGATAGAGACACCACCGATCCGATGAACCACTACGTGAACGTGCAGTACACCTCGAACACCTTGGGCACGACATTCGACGAGCGAAAGACCGAGCCCTTCCACCACCGGCGATAGCTCTGCTGTCAGGTCGGCGTCAGCCATATGCTGGCCCTCATTCGGAATGAGCGAGTCGGGCAAAAAAAAGAGCCGGATGCGGGGCATCGACTCTTTTCGGCGTACTTCGCTTTAGAGTTTGTAGTTAGAATACGCAATGAACGGAGTCAATGTCAATCGACAGCGAGAGTACGAACGAGAATTACACCGTCCACCTCGTCCGCCAACACGCGCGAGCACTCCTCGGCGGTAGCGCCGGTAGTATACACGTCGTCCACGAGGCAGAGCGAGATTCGAACCGGTGGTGGACTTGCCGAGGCCTCGAGCGAACCCGGTAGCGGTTCGATCCACCTGCTCCACGCGGGATCGAGCATGTATCTTCCGCGAACGTTCGCCGCGCGTGCTTCGCGACCGAGTCGTTTCTGTGCTCTTCCGCCGCCGACCCGAACGAGAAGCGGGGCGTTTGGAATGCCGAGTCGAAGTGTCAGTTGCCGGACCAATAGCTGCACCGGATCGAACCCGCGACGTGCTGTCGTCTTCGCTCGCGACGGAACCGGGACGAGCATATCCGCATCCGGTATGAGCGGTGCGAGCAGCTCGGCGGCGAGACGAATCGACCGGCGACAGGCGTTCACCTTGCACGCTCGAATGAGCAGATCGCCACCGTTCCGATACTCGAGCACACTGGCGTTGTTCAGAAACGAACGTTCGATACCGCGACACGAGGTACATCTGCCTCGCTCGCTGATCAACGGTCGACCACAGAGCTCGCACCGCTCCTCTGCCGCTATTCGTGCGTCATAGAGCCGTCGCGTACAGCGTCGACATATCCCCGTCGGCCTATGCGCCCGTCCGTAGAGAGCTTCACCGCAGACTGCACATCTTCGGCCGAGCAGCGCATCCTCCACTGCACCGGCGCTCCGCGCGGCAAGTACACCGAAGCTCGCTCGCATTACCTTCACGCTCCTCTATGAAGCACTACCGGCATATCCGAGCTCACGATTGACACGAGAAGAAAGAAAATGAGTAAGGCGCCAATATATCCGATAATCTGCTCACTTCTCCGAGAGAAGCCTCTGCCACTGGTCGAGCAGAGCAATCGCCTGCACCGGCGTCATATTCGAGAGATCGAGCGACCGTATCTCATCCGGCAGCCAACTCTCATCCGAGAACAGCGCCTGTTGTCCATCCGGGGTCGTCTCGCGTTGGTGCGGACTCGGAAGGTCGGCCTCCGCCCCATCGCCGGAATGTCGCGCGTACACCGTACTCTCCTCACGTGCGGCAAGAATCTGTTCGGCGCGACGCACCACCGGTGGAGGTAATCCGGCGAGTCGGGCCACATGGACGCCGTAGCTGCGGTGCGATGGTCCCGATTCGACTTGCTTCAAGAAGACGACCTGCCCCTCGCCCTCCGACACCGCCATCCTCATCGTTCGCAGCCCGGGAAGATCGAGCGCGGTCAACTCATGGTAGTGGGTGGCGAACAGCGTTCGACTTCCCAACTCGGTCAGCAGGTACTCGGAAACAGCCTGCGCAATGCTGATTCCGTCCTCGGTTCCGGTACCGCGGCCAACTTCGTCCATGATGACCAGACTGTGCGCAGTCGCAAAACGCAGGATATTTGATGTCTCGTTCATCTCCACGAGGAAGGTGCTCTCTCCCCGTGCAAGGTTATCGCTCGCGCCGACACGGCAGAAGATCCGATCGGCAATACCGATCGCTGCGCGCTCGGCGGGCACGAAAGCACCGGTCTGCGCAAGCAACACGATCAGGGCATTCTGACGCAAGTAGGTACTCTTTCCGGCCATGTTTGGACCGGTCAGCAGTACGAAATGGTCGTCGCGAAGATCGAGATCGTTCGGAACGAATTCGCCGTCGGGAAGATGCGCTTCCACTACCGGATGGCGTCCGCCGATCACCTCGATATCGCGCGACTCAATGAGCTCGGGCCGGCAGTATCCTCGAACGGTTGCCGTATAGGCGTTCGAGGCATGTACGTCGACCGTCGCTATCGCCTCGGCAAGCGTCGAGAGGTCGGCGTGGAAGCCGGCCACCCGCTCACGCAGGCGAACAAAGAGCTCTCTCTCGCACTCGATCGCCTGCTCCTCCGCCTGTGCCACCTCACGTTGAAGCTCCGAGAGCCTGCTCGATGAAAAGCGTTCAGCATTCGATGTGCTCTGCCGCCGAACGAAGTGCTCCGGGACATCCTCGGCACGCGTTTTCGGCACCTCGAAAAAGTAGCCGATCACCCGGTTGTATTTGAGTTTGAGCGACGGGATGCCGCACGCCTCGCGTTCCTCCTCGACAAGCTCGTTGAGAAGGGATTGGCCGTCATCGCGAAGTCGATGGAGACGCGAAAGCTCCTCGTCGAATTCGGGACGGATCATGTTTCCCTCGTGCTCTGCGGTCGCCGGATTATCGACCAGAGCCTCGTCGAGCTCCTCGGCCAACCCACAGAGAAGCTCATACCGCTCCCCGGGCAATAGGGCAAGCTTTTGCGGACGCACGCCGCGCAGCTGCACCGCCGAAAGGAGCGCCTCCAGTTCCTCGGCCTGGTGCAACGAGCGCCCGATAGCCTTCAGGTCTTTCGCGTGAGCACGTCGCATCGCCACGCGAGCTGTCAACCGCTCGAGGTCTGCGACCCGGTCGAGCGAGCGCCTGATGTCGGAGAGCACTGTTTGATGATGGTAAAGCGCCTCGACCGCATCGAGCCGCGCATCAATAGCCGCCGGGTCGGTGAGCGGGGCGAGCAGACGTCGTGCGAACGCGCGCGAGCCCATGGCGGTACATGTTTCATCGACTGTTTCGCGCAACGAGTAGCCACCCCGGACCCCACCGCGAACAAGCTCGAGATTGACCTGAGTCGACTCATCGAGCACGACGTATCGTGTGTCGTTACGCCGCTCGATTCTATTGATATGAGCGAGCCGTCCGCCGGTGTTCTCCTCGAGATACTGAATCAGTACGCCGGCCGGTGCCGACTCGAAGTTGTCCGCGTCGAGACCGAACCCTTTGAGATTCACCACGTCGAAAAGCCGGCAAAGCCGCTCATAACCGGCCTCGACGTCGAAGTTCCAGTCCGGGATGCGATCGATAACGACGTCGGTTTGCGAGCGAACCACCGCACCGCGATCGGAATCCTCATCAGCGAGCGACTGTTGCACAAGCAGTTCGCGCGGCGAGATCCGGTACAGTTCCGCCCGCAGCGATGCGGCATCGTCGGCGTTGAACCGACCGACGACCACTTCTCCGGTGGATACATCGCTGTAGCAGAGCACCATTACGCGAGCGAACGCGCAGAGCGCTGCGATGTAGTTGTTGTGTCGGCGATCGAGGTAGTCTTCTTCCGTTACCGTGCCCGGAGTTATGACTTCCACGACTTCACGGTCGGCAAGCCCCCGTCCGGTGACGTTCGTCTGCTCGCAGATCGCCACCTTTCTTCCGGCAGCAAGCAGGCGTCCGATGTAGCCACGAGCGGCATGATACGGGATACCACACATCGGTATCCCCTGACGTTGGGTAAGGGTGAGTCCGAGGAGGCGCGAAGCTTCCTCGGCATCCGACCGGAACATCTCGTAGAAGTCTCCGAGCCGGAAGAAGAGGATCGCGTTGTGGTATCGCTCCTTAAGCCGGGTGTATTGCCGCATCATGGGCGTCTGCTCGGCCATGTGGCGATACCCCCTATGATGCGACCCGGACTAGAGGGTCTGTTCGAGCCGGCGTATGACCTCGTCGGTGACATCGACCTCCGACGCGTACCAGAGGATACCGTCGGTCTCCGAATCGACGATGATCGTGTAGCCTTCCGACTGAGCGACGAACGACATCGCACTGTTCACCTGATTGAAGAACGAGCCGCCGCCCTCGAGCAACTCGTTTCGCTGACGTTCGAGCTGCGCCCGGCGAATACGCGTGAACTCGTTGAGAAAGGCGCGCCGTTCGTCTATCTGCTCCTCGAGCTCCAGCGCCTCGAGCTCCTCGTCCTGCTCGAGCGCCTCCAGTCGATCGCTCTCTAACTGTGCGATCTCATCCTCGATTTGCCGTCGATCGGCGTCGAAATCGCGCACGTTCTGTTGCCACTCGCGAACGTCCTCGCTCTGCGTGAAGAACTCGTTCAGGATTCGTTCCATATCGACCACTCCGACGGTCGTCAACTGTTCCGCCGCCAGACCGGAAGTCGCGAAAGCGAACATGAGTGCCGTCATGAGTAGTATTCGTCGTAGACCCAAAGTGCGCATCTGGTAACCTCCGTATCAGAAGAACTCGGTCCCGAGCGAAAAGATGAAATCAAGCCCTGATGTAGGCTCATCTTCTCGACGGAAGAGATTCCCGGGCTGCCATGCAACCGAACCATCTTCATCGATCCGAAACCGCTTACCGAGATAGAGACGAATCGGAAACTGCGGCACGGTGAATCGGAATCCCGCACCGAGCGTAAACCGGAAATCCTGCCTTGTTGTTTCGAGAATATCGCCGCGGTCGTCGTATAGCGCGACCGCATCGACGAAGGTATCGAACCAGACGATATCCTCGGCGATCGGCTGGCGCAGCTCCAGCCAGTTGTTCCAGCGTGCCTCCCCGGACGTGCCCGGCCATCCTCTGGCGGTGGTCGCCCCATCGATGCGAACGGCATCCGGTCCCGGGTCGAACAGTGGCCCGTCATCCCAGCGATAGAACGTCGGCCACTGAACCGCGAGCGAGGTGTGCGCTGCGAGAACGCCCTTCCAGTTCCAGTTATCGAACACCGGGTGGTCCCACAGCGTGAAGAAGTGCTCGAGACGCGTGTCGGTCCTGATGTAGTGCCGGGTACCGCCGAGCGGACCACCGACAAATCTCACTTCCTGTCGCGCAATTCCGCCTTCGGAGGGACTGATGAAAAGATCGCGGCTGTCGATCTCTGCGTTGAAACCGAGTTGATTGATAAAACGCCAATTCCGCAGGTTGGCGCGTAGGGTCGGATCGAAGGGGCGATAGAGCTCGTCATCGTACTGGATGTAGCTGACCCGAGTGCGCCCGCTCGTGCCGAGGGTGAGCTGCCCGATCGGCGTCCGCCAACGCCGGCTCGTGTTAAGGCCGAGACCTACATCCCACTCGGTGTACGACATGAGGTAGTCGGACGGTATTCCTCGCCTGCCGCCGGCGTACCGATAGTCGGTGACGAGATCGTACTCGTCGACATCATCGTCACTCGGGACACCGGGGAACGGATCGCCGGCGTCGTATTCGACGCCGTCGAACTCGGTGTCGTCGCTGAACACGTACTCGCCGGTAAACGGATCGGGTACACCGACACCGATCGGTTCCAGTGCATCCTGCGGCTCGCTCCCTCGTACCGTCCGTTCGACGCTTATGTCGCCGCCGACCGTCCACGGTATGTCACGAAACCAGCGTTCCTGAAACCGCAATGATAGGCGCTGGCTGGTCGGAGAGGCGTTCAACTCCAGTCCGAGTGTCTGTCCCTGACCGCGGAAGTTCCGGTCCTGCCAGCCGATCTGTCCGCTGACCGGAAATGCATCGACGCCGCCACCTCCGAAACTCACACCGAGGTTCAGATCGGTTGTCGGCGCCTCTT
>PUOG01000100.1 GCA_003552745.1 Spirochaetaceae bacterium | reverse complement strand
GGTGGGTCTTCAAGCGCCTGTGGGAGAAGGGGCTGGTTTACGAGGGATACTACATCCTCCCGTACAGTCCGAAGCTCGCCACGCCGCTGTCCAACTTCGAGGTCAATCTCGGCGGCTATCGCGATGTGAGCGACCCGGCGATTACCGTGCGCTTCCGCGTCCTCGATGCCGAAAACACCTATCTACTCTCGTGGACGACCACGCCGTGGACGCTGCCGAGTAACCTTGCGCTCGCGGTCGGCCCCGAAATCCGGTACGTGAAGGTTCGCGACGGCGACGACCACTACATACTCGCTGAGTCGCTTCTCGGCAGCTACTATCGCAGCGCCGAGGAGTACGAGATCGTCGAGCGGATGAGCGGCTCCGAGCTCGTCGACATGCGCTATGAGCCGCTCCTGCCGTACTTCGCCGACCTCGCCGAAAAGGGAGCGTTTACCGTCTACGAGGGTGACTTCGTGACCACCGACGAGGGGACCGGCATCGTTCACCTCGCACCCGGTTTCGGCGAAGACGACTACAACGTGCTCAAGAACAGCGGCCTGCCGGTCGTGCTGCCGATCGACGATGAGTGTCGCTTTACCGATGAGATTCCTGAGTACCAGGGTCAGTTCGTGAAGGATGCCGACAAGGCGATCATCAAGCGCCTCAAGGAAGAGGGGAAGCTCGTCAAGCGCGACACGTACGTGCACCCGTATCCGTTCTGCTACCGGACAGACGCGCCGCTCATCTACCGCGCGGTCACCAGCTGGTTCGTCGATGTAGAGCGCATCAAGCAGAGTATGCTCGGTGCCAATGCGAAGATTCAGTGGGTTCCCGACCATCTGCGCGACGGCCGCTTCGGAAAGTGGCTCGAAGGCGCGAAGGAGTGGGCGATCAGCCGCAACCGCTTCTGGGGTAACCCGATTCCTGTCTGGAAGTGCGACGGCAGCGACTACACCGAGGTAATCGGCAGCCTCGAAGAGCTGGAAGAGAAGGTCGGTCACACGGTCGACGATCTGCACAAGCACTTCGTCGATGAGCTTACGTGGCCGAGTCCCGACGGCAAGGGAACGATGCGCCGTGTTCCGGAGGTGCTCGACTGCTGGTTCGAAAGCGGTTCGATGCCGTACGCGCAGAATCACTACCCGTTCGAGAACCGGCAGTGGTTCGAGCAGAACTTCCCCGCCGATTTCATCGCCGAAGGGCTCGACCAGACGCGCGGCTGGTTCTATACGCTGACGGTGCTCGCCGCCGCGCTCTTCGACAAACCGGCGTTCGAGAACGTCGTCGTTAACGGGCTCGTGCTCGCCGCCGACGGCAAGAAGATGAGCAAAAGCCAGCGTAACTACACCGATCCGATGGAGATCATCGAGACCTACGGGGCCGACGCGTTGCGCATGTGTCTCATGAACTCGCCGGTGGTGCGCGGCGAAGATCTGAAGTTCTCCGACGAATCGGTGAAGGAGATCCTCAAGAGCGTTATCATCCCGCTCTGGAATGCGTACACCTTCTTCGTCACCTACGCGAACATCGACAAGGTCTCGCCCGAAGGGGCTCCGGACGATCCGGCGAATCCGCTCGATCGCTGGATTCTGAGCGAAGCGGAGACGATGGTGTCGCGAACCGACGCGGCTCTCAGCGACTACCGCCTCGAGAAGGCGTGCGAGCCGATCGTCGATTTCATCGACCTGCTGAACAACTGGTATATCCGGCGCTCGCGACGCCGATTCTGGCGCAGCGAGAACGACCGCGACAAGAAGCAGGCGTACGAGACGCTCTACTCGGTATTGAAAACGGTGGTGACCGCTTCGGCGCCCATCATCCCCTTTATTACCGAAGAGATCTATCGCAATCTGCGCCTTGAAAGCGATCCGGAAAGCGTCCATCTCCGCGACTACCCGCGGGCGAAGGCCGAGCGGCGTGACGAGGAGCTCGAGACGAAGATGGCCGCCACCCGCAAGGCGGTGCGACTCGGGCGGGCGCTGCGCAGCATGCACAACCTGAAGAACCGCCAGCCGCTTTCGGCGCTCTATCTGGTCACCCGTAATCCGGAGGAGAAACGGGTGCTGCGCGAGATGCTCGAGATCGTTCGTGATGAGTTGAACGTCAAGGAAGTCGTATTCCGCGACAACGAGGAGGATCTCGTCGAGTATAGCGCGAAGCCGAACTACCGCGTGCTCGGCCCGGAGCTGGGCAAGGATATCAAGGCAGCCGCGAAGGAGATCGCGGCGCTGAGCGGGGCGCAGATTCAGAGCCTGCTCGACGGGAACACGCTCCATCTCGAGGTGAACGGCAACCCGCTCGAGATCGATGCCGAGCGGGTGGAGGTGCAGCGCATCGAGAAAGAGAACCTCAAGGTGCTCAACGAGGGGAGTCTCACCGTCGCGCTCGATTCGGAGATCACCCCGCAGCTGTACAGCGAGGGGGTTGCGCGAGATCTTATCCGAACCGTGCAGAATCTCCGCAAGGATCAGGGACTCGAGGTTACCGACCGCGTACGGCTTTCGATCGCCGGCGAGGAGGAGATCGAGCGGGCGGTTTCGGAGTTCCGCGAGTACATCATGAATGAGACGCTGGCCGTCGAGGTTTTCACCGGCGATGCGAACGGCGCGCGGGAGCTGAAATGCGGTGACCGAAGCTGCCGGATTCGGCTGGAAAGAGCCTGAGAGAGCGTGTTGATGGGTTCTCGTCGTTTCGCTCGCGGCAGGTTTGCCGGCGCCGCGTGGATCGCGGTCGTACTTCTGACGGGGACCTGCGCGACCGATCTCCCGGTGACTCCCGACCGGATGGAGGCGGCTCTGCCGTCGGATGCGACCGTCTACATGGCGATTCGACCCGAGCATCTGCGCGAGCTCATCGGTGACATCGCCTATCGCTTCGAGCTCGACGCGAGCGAGATCGGTGAGCTCATCGACAGCAGTAATCGAGTGGTTACCGCCCTCGGGTCCGGCGGCAACGAAGCGGAGATCGCGGCAATCGCTTCCGGCGACTATCCGGGAGGGCGGATGCGGTTCGGGCTTACGATGAGCAGACGCTGGCGCCGCAGAACGGTGAGTACCGCCGTTTCCTCGCGACCCTGGTTCGAGGAGCGCGACGGCCCGGGGCAGCTGGCCATCGCGTCGAGCAGTCTCGTTCTCTTTTCCGGCGGAGGTCTCGAGGAGATGATGATTCGCGCGGCCGAGAGTGAGCCGCCCGAAGAGGTCTTCTATCTCGATGAAGAGGCCGAGCTCTCGCTCGTGCTGCCGCGGATCGGGGAGGCACTTCGCGCCGGTCTTCCGTCACAGGCGCGCGTGCTGCCGCTCGAGCGTATCGAGGTGAACGTGCATATGCGCGACTCCGAACGCGAGCTACCGTTCGAGCTTTCCGGTCGCATCGATGTCGGAAGCGAACAGGCCGCCCGCGTGCTGTCGGTGATCGCCCGTCTGGTCATCGGAAGCCTGGCCGAAGGAGTGCCGCTCGCCGATCTGAGCGTCGAGCGCGAGGCGGAGGTGATCACGTTTGCCGGTCTGCCGGCCGATGAGGAGCGCCTGCGCGAGTGGGCCGGCGGCTTTCTCGAGACGCTCGGAGCGGGAGTGGCGACAGGGTGATGAAAGAGCGGCGGTACCGGATAAGGAGCGAAGTGTGTCGGTCGGGGTGATCGATTACGAGGCGGGGAATCTCAAGAGTATCGAGACGGCGTTGGCGTACCTCGGTGCCGCGTACATTGTCTCGGGCGATCCGGAGGCGCTCCGCGATTGCAGCCGGATTCTCATTCCCGGTGTCGGCGATGCCGCTTCGGCTATGGATACGCTGCGTGGGCGTGGCCTGGATCGACTCATACTCGACTTCGCGGGGCGAGGGTTGCCGGTGTTCGGCATCTGTCTCGGCGCACAGATCGTGCTGGAGAGCTCCGAGGAGAGCGATGCCCGGTGCCTCGGGCTGATTCCGGGAAGAGCGCGAGCGCTCCGTCCATCGCGGGCGGAGAAGGTGCCGCACATGGGATGGAATCGCGCCGTGCCGAAACATCACCATTCTCTATTCGAAGAGGTTCCTCCAGATGCGAGCTTCTACTTCGTTCATTCCTTCTATCCCGACCCCGAGAGCGACTCGGATGTGATAGCCAAGACCGAGTACGGCGTGCGGTTCGCCTCGGCGATCGCTCGTGAAAACGTATGGGCGGTGCAGTTTCACCCGGAGAAGAGCGGACGGTACGGACTTCGCATGCTTGCGAGCTTTCTCGCCGATGAGCCTCGCGCCGATACGGCGCATGCACAGGAGGCCGACGATGCTTGAGAAACGAGTGGTGGTCTGTCTCGATGTTCGCGACGGCCGGACGACGAAAGGGATTCGGTTCAGGGACAACATCGATGTCGGCGATCCGGTTGAGATGGCGCGGGCGTACTACGAGGCGGGTGCCGACGAGCTCGTCTTCTACGACATAACCGCAAGTGCCGAAGGGCGCGGTATTATGATCGAGACGGTGCGGAACGTGGCGAGAGAGATCTTCGTGCCGTTCGCCGTCGGCGGCGGAATCGGCTCGGTAGATCACATGCGAGAGGTGCTGCTCGCCGGTGCGGAGAAGGTGAGCGTGAACAGCCAGGCGGTTCGGGATCCCGGAATAATCGACGAGGGGGCGAAACGCTTCGGCCGCCAGTGCATCGTCCTCGGAATGGACGCGAAGGCCGATCCGCAGATGCCGAGCGGCTACCGCATCTATATGAACGGCGGCCGGAAAGCCACCGAACGCGATGCGCTCGAGTGGGCGCGGGAGGCGGTAGAGCGCGGCGCCGGCGAGATAGTCGTGAACAGCATCGATGCCGACGGAACGAAGGACGGGTACGAGATCACGCTCACCCGGCTCATCTCAACGAACGTGTCGGTTCCGGTTGTCGCCTCCGGCGGGGCGGGCACGCCGGAGCACGTCGTGGAGGTTTTTCGCGACGGCGCTGCGGATGCGGCACTTGTTGCCAGTATGGTACATTTTGGCGATTATACAGTAGAAGATATTAAACGAACGATGGTGAGCTCCGATATTCCGGTTCGCATGCGATGGTGAGCGTGCGTCCGGCTGGGGGAGCTCGGGTCTGTTCGAATAAACTGATTATTTTGGAGCGATGAACGACGATGCCTACCTACGATTATGAGTGCACGAAGTGCGGACACACCTTCGAAGCGTTTCAGATGATGTCCGAGGATCCGTTGAAGAGTTGTCCCGCCTGCGAGAAAGAGGGGCTGCGACGGCTGATCGGCGGCGGCAGCGGCATCATTTTCAAGGGCAGCGGTTTCTATATCAACGACAGCCGCTCATCCTCAAAGAACGGTTCGTCCGGTAACGGGGCGGCGAAGTCCGGCTCGTCATCGGATTCGACGACGTCGGAGAGCGCGAAGACCGAGAGCTCCAAGTCGGAAAGCTCCTCCTCCGGCTCGGAATCGAAGAAGGGCGGCGAGAAGAGTAGCGCCGGTTCGAAGAGCGCGTAGCCTTCCCGCAGTGAGTTGCCGATTTCGCCGAATTCCGATAAACTTATATATAGAGTTTGCGAGATCGACGTCCCAATCGCGACGAAAGGTGGCGGTAACATGGCTGAATCGGCATTGAGTTCAATTGCTCAGAAACTGAAAGTCTGCGGGCATCCGGTACGACTCGAGCTTCTCTGTGCAATCGCCCGAGAAGAGGAACCGTGTGTGTCCGAGCTGTGGGTCTGCGTGCGCCAGCCGCAGCCGGTGGTATCGCAACACCTTGCGGTATTGAAGGATAAAGGGATCGTCAGGTCGGAGGTTCAGGGGAACCGGCGAATCTATTCGATCACCGATCCGTTCGTGAGGCGGCTCGTGGATTCGCTGAAGGCTGAGTACAAGATCCAGTACGGCGAGAGAGAGCATGCGATGAGTAAACCGTACAAGGTCGTGGACAGTGAAGGCGCCGGCTCAGGCGTCT
>PUOG01000276.1 GCA_003552745.1 Spirochaetaceae bacterium | reverse complement strand
TCCCGTTTGTACACCGAGCATAGTATCTCTGCCGAGCTGGAAATTCATGCCGAGCTGCGCTTTTCCCCCGAAGTGCGAGAGGAACGGATCGTTGTCGTCACCGAGCCGATCGGCGACCGCCGCACCAAGCTTCAACGCCGGTCCGATCCGCAGTCGTCCGAGATAGAAGCTCGTCTCGAATCCGAGGTATCCGCCGATCATCGTATGGTCACTCTCGCCGGTCAGAGGCACCTCGAGTGCGAAAAGCGGCCTGAAGCGGAAGAATCCGCGACTCGCAACGGCGCTCAGTCCGATCACCGCACCCGAAGGCTTCAGTTGCGCCTCTCCTCCGGGTGGAGCGAGGAGCATGTGCGCGTAAGCACCCACTTCCGCGCCGCGCCGCGGAACCTCCTCCAACTGATCGCCCACGCTGGTCGAGTTTCCACCGTAGATAAGGCGCCCGATGCTGTATTGTTCATACACATCGCTGACGACGATCAGCCCGCTCTCATACTCATCGGTATACCCGGTCCGGCCGGTTCGTGTTCTCATGACCGAGTACTCGTCGCCGGGTCTCACACCCATGTTCCGACCGAACTCCATGTACACGCGCCGGCCGTCGCGATCGATTATGCCGCTGCGAATCCGGAAGGTCGCAAGGGAGCGAAGCTCGAACTCGAGGCGGGAGGGGATGCCGTCGACGGCGGCCTGCACCGCCCGATCGACGCGGTCGCTGGTTCCGCTTGTTTCGATCCGGAAATGCTCAACCGTGCGTCCCGAGTCGACGTCGACGACGGTGAAACTCGTTTCGATGCCTGCGGTATATCGGAAAGTGTACGGGTCATAGTCCATGCGATACCAGGTGACCGACGGGACGATAACGAGAAACCCACCGCTGATCTCGCGAAACTCGGCCTCGGTAAACGCCTGTTGCCCGAGCATGACCGCTTCCGGCATTTCGAGTTCCTCGGTTCTGTACTCACGAACCGCCTGAATAAACTCGTCCACGTACTCGGCCCGTAATCGCTGCGGATAACCGACCACATCGAAACGGCCGAGATTCACGAACACACTTCGTATTCGCTCGTCCACAGCTCCGAAGGCATTTTGAAAGAGGGAATCGTAGCTCGGTCGACCGGTACCACGGTACTCGAATGCAAATCGGTTCCGGTCGACTTCGATCCGGACGAACGGACCGCTCGGCCGAACCGGTTCGGGCTGTCCGTAGTAACTCAATCGAAAGAGTGCGAGCTCGCGGCGTTCGGAGAACTCCTGGCCGCCTGCCGCGGCCGCCGCGAAGGAGACGAGCAGAATCGAGCTGAGGCCGACCGGCAACCAGCGCCTCAGACTACAAGAAACCCAGGCCATTCACTATCTACTGCGAACCGGAAAAATCGAGCCGCTCTGCGAGCCCGGCACGATCCCGATGTGCCAGCACACTGAGCACGCGCAACGGTATCTCGCGATCCTCGTCGTGCCGTGCGGTCATCGTAACGCCGTCGAACCTCTCCCCCTCGAGCGGTATCTCATCTTCGATTCCCGCGCCTCCACGGACGATCAGCCGATCATCGTCGTGCCGAATGCGCAGAAGGAGCGTAGAGGCGCCGTCGGAGGCGAACGGCTCGTGCGTCATCTCTCCGATACGGGCCGAGCCGTCGCTGACGACGGCAAAAAGCCGTTTTCCCCCATCCTCCGGGTATGCTTCATCAAAGACAAACTCGCCGGAGGCTTCGGCCGCCTCATCTCCGAGTTCGAGCTCCACTATCAGATCCTCATCTTCGAAGAGGAAGGCCGGAAAGTGCACTTGTGAACCCGGCTCGAGCACGAGCTCCCCGGTTCGAACGGTGACGCGACCGACAGTCTCCAGCTCTTCGGGCAGGAAGAGTCCCTCGAAGCCGTGGGCATACGCAAGCCGGGATGCAAACTGACTTTCCATCGCATTCCGAAAGAGCCCATCATCGGTGGAGAGACGCTCCTTGCTGTCGCGGAAATACACGCCGACCTCTCCGACGAGTCCGACAAATCCGTTCGTCCTCGCACCGACGACCGTCGACCCGTCGAGGATCGAGACATCGTCGAGGTCCGTAACCACACGCGTCCGGGCGCCACTGGTCGGTGACTCACCGAGCGGTGACGAGGGGAATCCGATGTCGAGCTGATCGATACTCGCCAGCTGTCCATTCACGAACCAGAGTACGGTGGTATAATCCACACCGGGCGAAACGGAGACGCTGATCCGCGTCGGCTCGTCGGGGACAAGCATCGGATAAGCACTCGAGGTCGTCGCCTCGTCGCCGTTGCGTCGCAGCGTCGCCGCCGGAATCCCGTTACCGTCGGTCTCTATCCGGAACTCAAAACTCCCGTCGGCTGTAGCGGTTGTATAGAGGGTTCGATCGATCTGCTCGCCGCTCGGAAGGAGGTCGAGGCTCAATGAGAACGGCGCCAGACTGCTGTCTACGAAGGGGACTCCGAGACCGTCCGACTCGAACCCGCTCTCGCCGTCGAGCTCATAGCCGAGCATTTCTCCTTCGACCCTGAACGCCGGCTCTCCAAACGCCCGCGCATCGAAATCGCGCGAGTCGAAATCGATCCGTACTCCGTCGTCACGGAAATCGCCTTCGAGCCGGTACAGCGAATAGAACGACTCACGTTCACGCGAGTCGCTCGCGGCGGCACTCGAACCGGAGCGGCTGACGTACACGTCCGCCTTCTCCACGAGCGCGCTCGGAAAATCGTACCGGTCGCCGCTCGGTGGCGGAATAGGGAAGAGTTCAACCTTGACGCGGTATACACCCTCTCGTTCCGGCGCATGCCACTCCAGTTCTTCCAGACCGTCGCCGACCGGACCGGTAGCCACGACCTCACCATCGACACTCCACTGCAGCCACGCCTCTTCCCCGCCGCGGGCCGAGGTTTGAAACACTCCTACCGCCTCCGGATTCAGTCGGGCCGGATAGGTTCGCACTCCGTCGAGCTCGAACTCCCGGCCGACGATGAAGACTCTGCGCTCTTCCCGCAGAAGCTCCCGTCCACCGCCTTCGACCGATATATCGAGGGTGTAGAGGCCGGGATCAAGGTCATCGGCCGGTATACGAACGCGCTGTTCGGCGCCGAAGTCGTCACGAGACCATTCGTAGAATTCGACCTCACTCCCGCCGGCGCTCCTCACACTCACCGTTACCCGCTCGTAATCCGATCCGTCGCCCAGCTCGATCTCGAGGGGCATCGTGTCGCCGGTCGTGACAAACTCACCATCTCCTACCGTAATCAGCCGAACGCCCTCTGCCCTCGCAGCATCGGGCAGAAAGAACGTGCTGTCACTGCAGGACGCTACAAATGTGAGCACTGCCAGTGCCGCCGAGAAGAGAATGGTACGCTGTATTGCACGACGACCCGATCTCACAGGGACAAAGATACCACGACTTGTCCCCGAAAAACGACCCGAACGCGGCGGAATATCTACAGAAAGACCAGGGAAAAGATTGCCCAGGCGATAAACGCCCCGCCGAGTACCGCGGCGAGTATCGGCAGGACGAGTCGCAACCCGACGAGGATGAGCAGAAGTGTGTCGGATCGAGTCGATCTAATTCGCGTTTCGTCTTTCGGCGGTCGACGGATCGCCATTCTGCTGCTCCGGCGGATGGATCAGATGACACGCTACGTCGCGTCCGCTATCGGTGCGACGAAGCTGCGGCACGACGCTCCGGCAAACATCCATAGCGTAAGGACATCGCGTATGAAACGGACAGCCGGGCGGCGGGGTCGCAGGGCTCGGAACATCACCCTTGAGAATTATTCGTTCACGCCTGCGCGTGGGATCACTCACCGGTATCGCCGACAGAAGCGCCTGGCTGTACGGATGCAGCGGCTCATCGTAGAGCTCGCGCTTCTCGGCTACTTCCACAAGCTTGCCGAGATACATGACCCCGACACGGTCGGCCATATGCTTCACCACACTCAGGTCGTGGCTGATGAAGAGAAAGGTGAGGTCGAACTCGTCCTGGAGATCCTCGAGCAAATTGATTATCTGGCTCTGAATGCTGACATCGAGTGCCGATATCGGCTCGTCGGCGACGATGAGACTCGGGTTCAACGCAAGGGCACGCGCTATAACGACACGCTGTCGCTGCCCGCCCGAGAACTCGTGCGGATACCGCGATGCGTGGTGCCGCTGCAGACCGCACGTATCCAACACCTCTTCGGCCTTTTCGTGCAGCTCGTGTCCGGTTGCGATGCCGTGAACACGCATAATCTCGCGAATCGCCGCACCGACGGTCATTCGTGGATTCAGGGCACTGTACGGGTCCTGGAAGACGATCTGCATATCCTTTCGAAGCGCGCGCATTCGGTCACCGGTGGCCGCATAGACGTCTTCGCCTCGAAAGATAACCTGCCCGCCGGTGGCGTGCTGTAAGCGGAGAATGGTTCGACCGGTGGTGCTCTTGCCGCAGCCGCTTTCGCCGACGAGCGCGAAGGTTTCTCCAGGGTAGATCTCGAAGCTCACGTCGTCGACAGCTTTCACGTATCCGGTCGTACGACTGAACACCCCGGTTGTGATCGGGAAGTACTTCTTGAGATTGGTTACCTGTAGCATCGGCTGTCGTTCGGCGGTGCTGCTCATATGTTACTCCCCGGTCGCGCCGACGGCCGCCCGCAACGGGCGTGCCTGATCATCACTCTTGTCCAGATGCAGCCAGCAGCGAACCCCGTGCTCGTTCTCGCCGAGTTTCTCGCCCGGCATCTCTTGCCGGCAGACTTCCATCGCGTGCACGCAGCGCGGATGAAAGGGACACCCACCGGGCATATGCAGCGGGTTCGGCACCGAACCGGGAATGAACTCGAGCCGCTTCCGCTGCACATCCATCGACGGACGCGAACCGATGAGCCCCTGCGTGTACGGATGCTGCGGATCGTGAAAGAGGTCCACGACCGATCCCTGCTCGACGATCTTGCCTGCATACATCACGAGCACCCGGTCGGACATCTCGGCAATTACACTGAGGTCGTGGGTGATGAAGATGATCGCTGTGTGCAGCCGCTCCTTGAGCTCTCGCATGAGCTCGAGAATCTGCGCCTGAATCGTCACGTCGAGTGCCGTCGTAGGCTCATCGGCTATGAGAAGCTTCGGATCGCAACTGAGCGCCATCGCGATCATCGCGCGCTGTCGCATTCCACCGGAGAAGCGATGAGGATACTCATCGATCACCTCTTCGGCCCGCGGAATTCCGACGAGCTTCAGCATTTCGATCGCCCGGTTGCGAGCCGCCTTTCCCTCGAGCTGCTGGTGGAGCCGAATCGCTTCGATCAACTGGTTACCGATGGTGTACACCGGATTGAGACTCGTCATCGGCTCCTGGAAGATCATCGCGATATCGTCACCGCGTATTCTTCGCAGCCTTTCGCCGCCGAGTTTTACCAGGTCCTGGCCTTCGAAGAGTATCTCGCCACCCTCTATTTTCGCCGGCGGGGTCGGAAGCAGCCGCAGAATGCTCAGAGATACGGCAGTCTTGCCGCAACCGCTCTCGCCGACGATCCCGACGACCTCACCCGGCTTCACGTCGAAGGTGACTCCGTCGACGGCACGGACCCTGCCTCCCTCGGTGTAGTAGCTCATTTCCAGATTACGTACTTGCAGCAGTTCACTCATAGTCGCTTGGTGATTCTCAGTTTCCCCGGCTCCTCGGATCGAGGGCATCGCGCAGTCCGTCCCCGAGTAGATTGAACCCGAGCACCATAAAAAGGATGGCAAGACCGGGATATGTCGTCAGGTGATGCGCGGTTCGGATATAAGCCCGCCCGTCACTCAGAATCGCCCCCCATTCGGGCATCGGTGCCTGCGCGCCGAGGCCGAGAAAGCCGAGTCCGGCCGCCCAGAGAATCGAGGTGGCGATCTGGAAGGTGCTCTGCACGATGATGGGAGCGAGACAGTTGGGAAGAATGT
>PUOG01000042.1 GCA_003552745.1 Spirochaetaceae bacterium | reverse complement strand
TCGACGAGAATCACTCCGGGCACGACCGGGTACTCGGGGAAGTGTCCCGGGAAGAAGAACTCGCTCTCGGCGAAGGTGTGGGTGCCGACGATCCGTTCGTTTGTCGCTTCGACGATCTCGTCGACAAAAAGAAACGGTGCGCGGTGCGGCAGCAGCCCTTCGATTTCGCTTCGATTTTCTCTACTCATAGGTGAGCACCGAGAATACGCTAGATTCCCTCGTACGTGAACCAGAGCGCCAGCGCACGGGAAACCGGCAACACGTCGGCGAAGTGCAGTACCGCAAGCGTAAGAAAGATCAGGGTGATGATGATCCGCCACGGTGCGAGCGAAGTGCTCCGCCGGGGCGGCGAGCCGCTCGCGGCGCGCCTGAGCCCGGAGGCGAGCGCAACGGCCGGCCCGACCAGCGGAAGCAGCGCGAGTACCACCACCAGCGCGCCGAGGCCCCAGCGAGCGAGGACCGGATATGCGTCCGCCCACCGCTCGAGCGAACCGGCGGCGCGAAAGAGCGAGGCCTGCATATTCTGCAGCCTGCCGGTGGCGATCATGGCGCCGATGCCGATCAACAGTCCGCCGGTGACACTCTTGATCGTGGCCATCCACGGCTTCAGCCGGTCGAGGTAGCGCAGGGTAGGGGCGAAATAGATGCTCGCGGCGAGAAACGGCGTCCCGAGACCGAGCGAATAGGCGAACAGAAGCGCGGCGCCGGAGGCGACCGATGCATCGCTTCCGGCCATGAACAGAATCCCGGCGAGGACCGGACCGATGCACGGGGTCCAGCCGGCTCCGAACGCCATCGCGACGGCGGCCGAACCGAAGTAGCCGCGTGGCTGCCCCTTCAGTTGCACGCGACGTTCGCGATTGAGGAAAGAGGCGAAGTCGAATATGACGTTCAAGCCGAGAACGATCACGATTGCGCCGGCGAGCATATTCAGCCAGGAGGCGAATCCGCCGGCGAGCACCAGCGAGCCGCTGAAAACGACTCCGAGCGCGACGAACACGAGCGTGAAGCCGAGGACGAACATGACCGTCCGTCCGACGATGTCGCTTCGTTTCGGCGTGCTCGATTCACGAAGATCGTCGAGACTGACGCCGGTAACGTACGAGACGTAGGAGGGAACGAGCGGCAGGACACACGGGCTGAGAAAACTGAGGAGCCCCGCCGAGAATGCGATGAATACGTTCAGCTCACTCATTACGCGTTATACCTGTTGCAGGAGCGCGGCGAACGCTTCGAGCGTCTCCGGCTCGTCCCACGGATGGTAGCCGAGCTTGGTCCCGACGACCTGTCCTTCGCGATCGATAATGATGGTGGTCGGCAATCCTCTCACATTGTACGAGCTCATCGCCTCGCCGTTCGTGTCGAGAAGGACGGTGAATTCGAGACCGAGCTCTTCGACGACGTCGCTCGCCGTCTCGCGGCGCTCGCGAACGTTCACGGCAACGACGCGCAAACCATCATCCTCGAATCGATCGGCGAGCATCTGCATCGCAGGCATCTCTTCGACACAAGGAGCGCACCAGCTCGCCCAGAAGTTCAGGAACACCACTTTCCCCTCATAGTCGGCGAGCGTTCGGCTTTCGCCGGTGAGCGTCTCCAGGTCGAAATCCTCGGCAGCGCCTCCGCCCTCGGTCACTCCCATCGCGGCGAGTGCTTCGCCGATCTCCATCGATGGTGCGGCGGCTCGTCGTTGTCGTTCAACGACGAGCACCAGCAGTGCGATTATTGCTACGGTAATGCCGGCTATAAGACCAATACGCTTCATATCCGGTCCTTTCATGAACTCCCGAGGCAGCCTTTACAGCTATCTTTCCACAACCTATACTTAATGACAAAAGTAAGTTGTTTCTCCGGGAAGCGAAAAGCTGTATGAGCGTGTATCTTATCGTAGCCCTCGTGGCGCTGGCCATAGCCCTTCTCATCGTCTTCCGCCGACTCGGCGGTTTCGGGTTTCCGTGGCTGCAATTCTACATCAAGGGCAAGGAAAGCGGCTTTACCCTGACCGAGCTGAATCTTTTGCGCAGGATCGCGGTCGAGAACCGCCTCAAGGATCCGACATCGCTCTTCTGGTCGGAGAAAACGCTCGACCGGTGTATACGTGCCACAATACTCCGATTTCGGTCGCGTGGGGAGGAGGACGCCCCGTCCGCGTCGGAGTTCCTCGGAAAGCTGTTCGAGTTTCGCAAGCGTGTTGAATTCAACCAGCCGAAATACCGGCTCGGACTGCGCTCGACGCGAAACGTTACTCAGAGTCAGCCGCTGAAGATCACGCTGCCCGGCGCACCCGGAGCGTACTCCGCGAAGGTGGTCGAGAACATGCGCAAGTATCTCGCGATCACCTATCCGACCGGGAAGACACTGCCGCCCGGGTTTTCGTGGCAGGGCCAGAAGATCAACGTCTATTTCTGGCGTCAGGAGGATGCCGGCTACTACTTCGAGACCAAGGTCCTCGGCGACTACCTGAACCGAAAGTACCCGATACTCCATATCGCTCACGCCGATCAGCTTGTGCGCACGCAGAAGCGGAACTCGGTCAGGGCGGAGCTGAACGGCGAGGCTCGGCTCTTTCCGCTGCAGAGCATCCAGCAGGGTACCGAGGATATCGAACGTGCCGGCGGCTATCGCGGCAAAATGGTAGATATTTCCGAGTCGGGTGCTGCGGTCATGATCGGGGGAAAGGCGAAACCCGGCATGCCGCTCAAGATACAGACGAGAGTGAACGGACGAGACGTCGTGCTCATCGGTGTGGTGAAAGGCGTGACCTTCCGGGAGAAAAAGAACGTCAGCATCCTCCACGTCCAGGCGAAGCCGCCGAGTACACTCATGCGCAATGCGATCCTCACCTACGTTTACAACATCTTTCGTGACGAGCCCGGCAGCGGCTCGATAAGTGGGACCGGAGGCGCAAGCACAGGCGTGGCCGCGACTGCCACCGCCACAACGGGAAACGAGGAGCCCGAAGCCTCTCGGTACGAGGCCGGCTTCGGCTCGAGCGGGGCCACGCAACGGGCGGGGGCATAGTCTCGTAGCGCTTATAGAGCACGAGCGGCATCGGCATCTTCTCCGAAGTTTTTTCGTAACTCGACAATCGTGAGCTCATTTCGCGCGGTATTCCCGTATGAACGGATACCGAATGGTGATCGAGCGTAATCTCCACATCTCACCGCCGGAGCTCAGCGCACTCGCTTCCGCCGTGACCTTCTACGGAGCTCCCGTGTTCCCGCCGGGAAGCGAGAAGTTGCTTGTTGCCGCGTCGGCGGCCGCCCTTCTGCTTGTGTTTGTTGTGCGCGTAGCGATTTCACTCGGCGCGACGTGCGGTGTGGTAGACCGAACCGGAGCGCTACGACGGCGTGCAGGTGGCAAGCATACCGTCCTCGTACTCGCTGTACTGCTCGGCGTGATCGCCGGCGGTGTCGCCTCGCAGCGTGCCGGCGATCGGCGGGCGGGACCGTTCATCGGACTTCGCCCCGGGGATTCAAGTGTCCAGTCGGAGCTGATTGCAACCGACGACGCACGCTCAGCGGCGACCGGCGAGGCGCAGGTGTGGGGACGGCTCGAGCGGGTGTGCAACGAAGTCGGATGCGTTGACTCGGCCGGGGATGCGTTCGTCCGCGATCGCCGCCTCGAAGGAACGCTCAGCGGCGATCGAATCACCGTTCGTGGACGCATCGCAGAGGGAGAAGGGGTCTTTTTCCTGTCTCCGGAGCGCGGGAACGGTGCGGTCGTTGTGCGGGAGGGGCAACGGCCGGTTCAACGGTTTCGACGGACGGTTGTGGGAGCGTTCTCGTCCGCCGTCGAAGGGTGGCCGACCGCCGAACGAGGAGTGTTCTCCGCACTATTCGCCGGTGACCGAAGTGCGTTGCCTGCCACCCTCGAACGGCGCATGCGCGAGGCCGGAGCATCTCACATCCTCGCACTCTCCGGAATGCACCTCGGCATTCTTTCGGCAGCGGTGTTCTCCATAGCCAGACGCCTTGTGCGACCGGGTGTGGCAAGCGCGTCGGTCTGTCTCTTCGCCGTGGGGTATCTTCTCTTCGCCGGTTTCCGCCCGTCGCTCGTCCGGGCGGTGATCATGCTGTGTGTCGCGGCGGCAATCCGGCGTCGCGACGGCTCAGTTCAGCTTCCGGTTGTGCTCGCCTTGACGTTCCTTTTGCAGCAGCTGCTTTTCCCCGGCGATCTTCGGAGTCTTGCATTCGGCCTGAGTTTCCTCTCGCTGCTCGGACTCGTCTTTCTCGCTCCGGCTCTCTACTATTCGGTACCGCCCGCGCTTCCACGTGTTATTCGGGCCGGAGTTGCCGCGGGCGTGGCCGCACAGCTGGCCACCGCCCCATTGGTCTTCTCAACGTTCGGCGCCGTTCATCCGGCGGGAGTTCTCGCTTCGATCGCACTGACTCCGGTCGCCGTTGCGATCATCGCGTGTGGCGCCGGTGCGATTGTTGCCGGACCGCTCTCGGTCGCGATTCTGCCGGTGCTCTCCGGGTCCGTTGTGCTTCTCGATCGCATCGCCTTTCTCGCTGCTACCGCCCCGTCGGTAACCACGGCTCCCCACCTCGTGCTCTTTCTGCTCACCGCTCCGTGCTTGCTCGCCGCTTGTCATCTGAGCTACCGTATCGAGCGACTCCGATGGCAACGCCGATTCAATGCATACCGAGATAGATTTCGACAGGATGGATGACTCGCCTGCGGCGATCCGGGAGTACCTCGCCGAAAGCGGGATCGCTGCGCGTAAGCGCTGGGGCCAGAACTTCCTCTTCGATCGGCCGGCGCGACGACAGCTCGCAGACCTGGTTGAGCCGTCTCCCGGCCGTCGCATCTGGGAGGTCGGCGCGGGACTCGGAGCGATGACCGCGCACCTGCTCGCCGGCGGCGCCGAGGTCACCGCGTTCGAGATCGATCACGGCATGATCCGGCATCTCCACCGGCGATTCGGTACGTGCGAGCGCCTTCGTATCGTGGAAGGGGACGCGGCGCGGCGCATCCCCGAGCTTCGTGCCGGTGCCGCCGAAGAGCCGGATGCGCTTCTCGGAAACCTTCCGTACAATTCGGCTGCTGTTATCCTATGGGCGACGATCGGCGGCGGCCCCCCGATCAGACGAATCGTGTGCACCGTACAGCGGGAGATGGCCGAGCGAATGTGCGCTCCTCCCGGCTCACGCGACTTCGGACCGTTTGCGGTGCTCTGTTCGCTCGAGCATCGCGCCCGGATCGTCCGGCATCTGCCGGGTGGATGTTTCTACCCGCGGCCGCACGTCGAGTCCGCGGTCGTCGTGCTCGACGCGTCCGAAGTGCCACCCGAACAACCGAAGGAGCGGGTTCTCGCGCTTGCCGAAGCAGCGTTCGCGCAGCCGCGCAAGACGCTTTCGAACAACCTGAGGTCGCTCACACGATCCCGCGGGGAGGCCGAACGGCGGCTCGCTGAGGCAGGAGTGGAGGCGCAACGCCGTCCGGCCACGCTCGGCATGGATGAGATCATCCGACTTGCGGCGGCGTTCGCGGATCTTCTCCCGGAGATCGACCGGTGAATCTTCGGATCAATAGGTGGTCCGCAGGGCGCCTACCGGATCTCCAGCTGATCGAGAACGCCGTCGACTTTGCGCTTGTTCTCTTCGCTGAGCTCACACATCGGCAGGCGATAAACCTCTTCCATTCGGCCGAGTGCAGCGAGCGCGTATTTCACCGGAATCGGGTTCGTGTCCAGAAACACCGCACGGAACAGCGGCAGAAGCTCGTAGTGCACGGTGCGAGCCGATTCCGCGTTGCCCGCGAGTGCCTCTTCGACAAGGCTCTTCATCCGGTCGGGTACGACATTGCTCGCGACCGATATCACCCCGTCACCGCCGAGCATCACGATCGGAAGGGTCAGGTTATCGTCGCCGGAGAGGATGCAGAACCCTTCCGGGCGACTGTGCACGAGCTCCATCACCTG
>PUOG01000186.1 GCA_003552745.1 Spirochaetaceae bacterium | reverse complement strand
GTGACCGGGATGGACGCGTGCTCCGTGCCGACGACGCCCGCGAGCTTTCGAAGCTATTCGAGTCGATCCTGGGGCAGCCTGAAGTCGCAGAGAATCTGCGACGGCTGGTCGTCCACTGTCCTCCACCGGATGTCGAGCGAGCCGTAACCGAACAGAAGGCCAATCGTGGACGAGCGAAGGCGGCGTACTTTTCGTCGGTGACGGCAAGAACGGCCCGTGACCGCCGCTGGGAAGATTTGCGTCCCTTCTTCTCCGAGAGTGTGGTCGTGGCGGATATGAACGGTAGCGCGAGAAGCACGGGCGTCGATGCGCAGATCCTCGAAGGACTCGGAGCCCGACTCGACTCGATTGATGCTGTGCCGGGACGTATATCGCATGTGATTGAACCGGAGGGTCCCGCACTCGATCGTTGTCGCGAGCGCATACATGAGCTGCTTAGCGATGGTGTTCCGGTCGCACTCGGCTACGTCCCGGATAATGACGGCGACCGGGGGAATCTCGTATTTCCCTCGAAGACGGTGGTACGTTCGCTCGCGAGTCAGGACGTGTTCTCTTTTGCAGTCGTCGCTGAGCTATCGTGGGTCGCGGCGGTGAGTTCGCCGTCCGGCAACCAGGTTGCAGTTGTGGCAAACGGACCGACTTCGCTGCGGGTGGAAGAGATTGCGGTGGCATTCGGCGCTACGCTATTTCGAGCCGAGGTCGGCGAAGCGAACGTCGTGGCTAAGGCCGAAGAGCTCCGTCGCGAAGGGTGGTTTGTCCCGATTCTCGGTGAAGGCTCGAACGGCGGCAACATAACGTCTCCCGGCACCATTCGGGATCCGCTTTCGACCGTCGTATCGATGCTCCGCATGTTCGCCATGTATCCCGACGCCGAAACCGCGCCACTTCCATACGCGCTCTCCACTCTTCGGAAAGTCAGTGCACACAGGAAGGGAGCAGATTACACCGCGGACCAGACACGGTCTCCGGTGGATCTGTTCGAGACACTCTATTCGATGCTGCCGGTCTGGCATACAACTCCGGTGAGCGCACCGGAGGCGAAGATCGAAGTCGGTGCAATCGAGCACGCCGAACTGAAACGCCGCGTCGAGGCGCTCCTTCCGAGCACGATCGAAGCGGCGGTTCGATTACTCGAGCCGGTCGCCGTAACATCGCACTGGGAGATTCGGAATTTCGAGGGTACGGTCTGCCGAATCGGTGCCGGAGAGCGCGATCCCGCCGGTGACGGCACCGGTGGGTTCGCCGTCTGGTTCTACGACGAAGGCCGAAAGCCGTTCGCCTTCAGCTGGATGCGCGGTTCGCGGACTGAACCGCTTTTCCGTGTGATTTCCGATGTTCGGGGAAGTCCGGAAGATCCGGCAACGAGCGACACCGTACTCGAATCGCTGCACTCCTGGTTCCGCTCCTTGATTAACGCGTCATTGAAATAGGCCTCGATCGAACGGGGCGAACGCTTCGGGCTATCGAATACTCCACCGCCCCGTCGGATCCCTCGAGACAAGACCTTCCTTCGACATCTCGTGCAACGCCGATTCGACTCGCGAGAGGGAGATCTCACACCGCTCAGCAATTACAGCCGCATCGGCCGTTTCGACGGTTGTCAGAATACGGATCGCAGCGCCACGTGCCTGACGGCGCGAGCCCTCGAAACGACTTTGGCGGGTGTAGTGGGCGCTGGCGCGATTCGGGTTCGATACTTTCCGACCGATCAGCTCGCCGTAATCCATGAGAGCGTAGTTCCATTCGCGAGGATTACCGGTGTCGAGCACCAACTCCGCCACGGAAAGGAGATCCCGGTCGTGTACCGGCGCATTGGCTCTTCGCGGCTCGAACTGCGGCTCGTTTGATTTCGCCGGGGGCGACTCCGCCGCAAATAGATCAGATGAACTCCGGTCGGACTCGGTGAAAAAGGAGTATATCAGCGCGCGGCGAATGTTCGTTTCCAGCAGCGGTAGCGCTGTGTCGAAAGCGAAGCAGGCGACCGCCGAGGCGGTGTATGGGCCGACTCCGGGAAGCGACTGTAACTCCTCCCGCTCGGCGGGGAGCTTTCCATCGTAATCGGTACAGACCCGACGCGCGAGTTCGTGGAGAAAGCGCGCCCGGCGATTGTACCCGAGCCCGCTCCACGCTGCGAGCACATCCCGAAGGTCGGCGCCGGCCAGATCCGAGAGCGTCGGGAAGAGAAAGAGAAAGTCGCGATACTTATCGCGCACACGTGCGACCTGCGTTTGCTGCAGCATGAACTCGCTGACCAACACCCGATACGGGTCGCGGGTGTTGCGCCACTCGAGATCGTGTCTGCCGGACTTTCGGTAGTAATCGTATACGAGTGCCCGGAAACGTTCGATCCGATCCGGATCGAGGTCACCTGTCACTGCGAAGCGCTTTCGGTCGCGGGCGACGGTGTCGCTGCGTTCTTCTTCTTGCGTCGCTTCTCGGCCTTGCGGGAAATCCGGTTCCAGACTCCGGCTAACCCCATAGCTTTCCGAACCTCGATCAACGTCTTCCGTGCTTCCTCGCGAACTGCGGCTGTTCCGTCGTATATGACCTGATCGACATATCCGGAGTCTTCGGCAAAACGCTCGCGCCGCTCCCGTATTGGATCGAGAAACGTATTGAGCGCCGCGGAGAGCTTCTCCTTGACCTCCACGTCGCCGACCTTCCCGGCCCTGTATCGTTCCTTGAGTTCGTCTACTTCGTCGGTGTTCGGATTGAACATATCGTGATAGGTGAAGACCGGATTCCCCTCGACCGTCCCCGGAATATCGGCGCGTATGCGGTTCGGATCGGTGTACATGCCGTACACCTTCTTCTGCACCGTCTCGGCATCATCGGAGAGTAGAATCGCATTCCCGAGGCTCTTGCTCATCTTCGCCGAACCGTCGGTTCCGACGAGCGTCCCGCCCTGCACGAGGCTTTCGGGGATGGGAAAAGTCTCTCCGTACAGATAGTTGAAACGCCGAGCGATCTCGCGAGTCAACTCAATGTGTGACTCATTGTCCTTCCCGACCGGTACGAGGTGCGCCCGCGGCATGAGAATGTCGGCACTCTGCAGGATCGGATATCCCAGCAGCCCGAACGGCATCTCGTTCAGATGAGCATTCTGCGCCATCTCTTTGAGACTGGGCATTCGCTGTAAGCGTGGAACGGTCACGAGCATTTCGAAGAGCAGGTTCAACTCGTAGACCTCGTGAACCGCACTCTGAAGGTACACACTCGAAATCGAAGGATCGATTCCGCATGCCAGGTAATCGAGCACCATCTCGCGCGCATTCCCGGAGATCTGCTCTACATTATCCTTCTCCGGTTGCGTTGTAAGTGTGTGAAGATCCGCGATAATGATGAAACACTCATACTCACGCTGGAGCATCACACGATTTCGAATGGAACCGACGTAATGGCCGAGATGGAGCTTTCCGGTCGGGCGGTCGCCGGTGAGTATGCGCTTTCGAGAATCCATCCATGTCTCCTATCTGACGCCGGTCGGTAGCTTCGAGCTCGGCTCTTCGACTGTAGCACTGCCGCTTCGGCCTATCCGGTCACGTACTTTCATGCGCTTCTCACGCTCGCGATAGCTGCCGGTCCCCATTAGAATGCCGATCCACTCCATGCCTGGCACGTTCTCGAGCACTATCTTGATCGCAACCGTCAGGGGAACCGCGAGGAACATTCCGACTATCCCCCACAGAAATCCCCAGAGCAGCAACGACAAGAGAATTACTACCGGGCTGAGATTGAGGCTGTCACCCTGCATTTTCGGATCGAGGATATTCCCGA
Organism: Spirochaetaceae bacterium; assembly: GCA_003552745.1. Classification (GTDB taxonomy): domain Bacteria; phylum Spirochaetota; class Spirochaetia; order DSM-27196; family SKKC01; genus SLAN01. The sequence continues at coordinate 2,163 of PUOG01000186.1, read as the reverse complement.
TCAGGAACTGCGTCACGGTCATCGTCGCCACCGCTGCAAGTGCCGGATTCCAGTCGGGTGCGAACTGGAGAATCACGAAAACTCCACTGGCAACGGTAACCGCGATCGACCCGATGGTCGGTACGAAGTTGAAGAGAAACGTGAGAATCGCCCAGATAAACGGAAAGTCCACTCCGATCATCGAAAAGCTGACATAGATGATGAAAGCGGTCATGGTACTGATAAGCAGTTTGACGGTGAGGTAGCGGCCGATCTGAACGTTAATCGCGGTGACGATCCGGGCGACCTGATCGGTTCGCGGCCCCTGGAGAGCGTTCATCATTTTCGCCCGCATATACGGAATCTCGAGCAGGAGAAAGAGCACAAAGACGATCACCATGGCCAGATTCCCGAGAAAGCCCGCGATGTTTCCGCTGAGCGAGAATATCAACGAGCTCAAGTTACCGGTGATGTTGAACTCCTGAACGATAGCCGGAGGCAGATTGGTCGCCTCGATGAGCTCCGAAAGCATCTCGAGAAATCGCGCCTGGTAGACCGGGAAGCGTCGCACAAGGCTCTGAATGCTGGTATAGAACAGAAGCCCCACCAACGCACCGAAGCCGATCAAGAGCAACAGGACAGCGAGAACCGCAAGTCCGCGCGGGAGCCCCACGCGCCGCATGTAGCTCACGATAGGGTTGAGCACGAAGCTCAGAAGGAGGGCCACAACGAACGGCACAAAGATGCCGGCGGTCATTCGCAGCACGGAGCCGGCCGCGATGACGACCAGTATAAAGAGGAGCGCGTTCGTTACATTCTTCCTGTTGCGTTCAGGCATCGGTCTGTGCTCCTCGCGCAATTGTCACGCGTGTACGGCCCATCCCTCGGCGCTACGAGCGCCTTCCATGACAGCCTCCGAGAGCGTCGGATGGGCGTGGATCATAGTTGCGATATCCTCAGGGAGGAGCTCGGACTTCTTCGCGAGCAGCAACTCGTGGATCAGCTCGGATGCGTCTTTGCCGACCACGTGGGCGGCGAGTATTTCGTGCGACTCCGACTCGTACAGAATCTTAACGATCCCCTCCGACTGCTCGACGGCGACCGCCTTGCCGGCACCGCGATACGGGAAGGTCGCGCTCTTATACTTCAATCCACGTTCCTTCGCTTCCTCCTCCGTTGGACCGAAATAGGCGACCTGTGGCTCGGAGTAGACTGCTGCCGGGATTTCGTCTGCGACAACGCTCGTCTCCGTCGTCCGACCCGCAAGGAACTCGGCAACGATCTCTCCTTCCTTCATTGCGACATGAGCCAACGGAGGCGTGCCGACCACGTCTCCGATCGCGAATACGTTCGGTGTGCTCGTGCGGTAGTAATCCTTGACCGGGATCACTCCCTTTTCCGGTCGCACCCCGATGTTCTCGAGGCCCAGATTCTCCGTATTCGAAACACGGCCGATGGCGACGAGCACCGTTTCCGCTTCGATCTGTTCGTTACCCTTGTCATTCGAGAGCGTCAATGTGAGCTTGCTCGACGATTTCTTCATCGACTCGACCTTCGTGCCGGTGCGGAACTTCACGCCACGACGCTCAAACGCTTTGTGCACGACCTTTGTGACCTCCGCATCGGATGCAGGGAGAATCGTCGGCAACATCTCGACGACCGTGACGTCGACACCAAAGGCGTTCATAACGTACGCGAACTCCATCCCGATGTAGCCGCCACCCATGACGACCATGCTCTTCGGCAGTTTCTGCAGATAGAGCAACCCCGTGGAAGACAGTACCTGCTTCTCATCGAACTCGAAGCCGGGAATCTCCCGCGGGCGACCGCCGGTAGCGATGACAATGTGTTCGGCCGTGACCTTCTTTCGGTCTCCGCCTTCGATTGAAAGCTCGTTCCTGTTCACGAACTTCGCTTCGCCTGCGATAAGGTCGATTTTGTTCTTTTTCAGCAGCATCTGCACGCCTTTGCTCAAGGCATCGGCGGCGTTACGGCTGCGTTTATATACCCTGGAATAGTCAAAGCCGCTCGTGTCGACCTTCACACCGAAATCCTCAAGGTCTTTTCTATGCAGGAAGGTTTCTGCGTGGTGAATGAGCGCCTTCGACGGAATGCAGCCGATATTCAGACAGACTCCGCCCGGTTTGTCGCGCTCGATAACCGCCGACTTGAGGCCAAGCTGAC
>PUOG01000036.1 GCA_003552745.1 Spirochaetaceae bacterium | reverse complement strand
AGGGACGAAAATGCCGGGTAGAATGGGACACGAACGCCGTACGATTCAGAACCTTCGAGTGTTGAAGGTAGACGGTGAGAAGCAGATCCTGCTCGTAAAAGGATCGGTTCCTGGTCCGCAGAATTCGACGCTGATCGTCTCCGGTGCCAAGAAGAAAGACAGATAAAGGCGGAACGTTATGATGCACAGTGTCGTGTCGACCAGCGGTTCGGAGGTGAGGCAGATCGAGCTCTCGGATGATGTATTTGCCAGGCGCGTCAGCGAAGGATCGATCTACCACGCCATTCGTAACGAGCTTGCGAATATGCGGCTAGGCACCGCTTCGACAAAGACTCGAGGCGAGGTCGCCGGTTCGCACCGTAAGCCGTGGCGGCAGAAGGGTACCGGCCGCGCGAGAGCCGGAACCATGCAGAGTCCGGTGCGTGTCGGCGGAGGAGTGGCATTCGGTCCACGCCCGCGCGATTACCACTATCGCATGCCGCGCAAGGCGAAACGTCTGGCGATGATGAGTATTCTGACGCAGAAGGCGCAGAATGGTGCTCTCACGGTAGTTGAGGATTTCGATGTGCGCGACGGCAAGACTCGGAATCTGGCGGCGATCGTCGCTCCGCTTGCGGAGAAGCGGCGATCGGTGCTGGTGGTTTCCGGTGACGCGCCGATGATCAAGCGTGCCGGTCGGAATATTCCGTGGTGTACCGTCTTGTCGGCGGCTAGATTGAGGGCTCACGATCTGTTTTACGCCGAGCGGGTATTGTTGACCGAATCGGCGGCGAAAGAGCTCAACGAGAAGTACGGTAACGCTGCGCCGGCTGAATCCGAAGAGGTGACATCATGAGACCGGAAAGTGTGATTGTGGCGCCGGTCCTTACCGAAAAGACTACCGCGCTCCGGGAGCAGAACAAGTTTGCCTTCCGCGTCGATAGTCGTGCGAACAAGATTCAGATCGCCAAAGCGGTCGAGGATCTGTTCAGTGTCAAGGTCACCGACTGTAATATTGTTAAGGTGCGACGGAAGCCGCGTCGGCAGCGTCTCTCGCGTGGATACACCTCCGAATGGAAGAAGGCTATCGTAACTCTGGCGGAGGGCCAGAGTATCGATATCTTCGAAGGCGCGTAAATGCTTGGGGAGCAATGTTGTGGCTATCAAGAACTATAATCCGGTAACCCCGGGGCAGCGGTTTCGGACAAGTCTGGTCCGATCGGACATTACTCGAGACGAGCCTGAGAAAGCACTCACGACCGGGAAAGGTAATCATGCAGGTCGCGACACAAAGGGTCGCATAAGTGTTCGTCGAAAGGGTGGTGGCCACAAACGGCGCTACCGCGAGATCGACTTCAAGCGGAATAAGCGCGATGTGCCCGGGATCGTAAAGACGATTGAATATGATCCCAACCGAAGCGCCTTCATTGCGCTCGTGGCCTACCGCGACGGTGAGAAGCGCTATATTCTGGTCCCGCGCGGAATGCAGATCGGCGACGAAATCGTGGCAGGTGATCGGGTGCCCGTTAGATCCGGTAACTGCATGCCGCTCGAGAGCATGCCGCTCGGTACCACCGTTCACAATGTGGAGCTGCAGAAAGGACGGGGTGGTCAGCTTGCCCGCAGTGCCGGGGCGTCGGCAGTCCTTGTCGCCAAAGAAGGGGACTACGCGACGCTCCGCCTTCCTTCCGGTGAGCTGCGGATGGTTTTTAAGCGCTGCGTCGCCACTGTGGGGTCAATCGGTAACTCGGATCACATGAACGTGAATTACGGTAAAGCCGGCCGGTTGCGCTGGCTCGGCAAGCGGCCGGAAGTCAGAGGCGTGTCCATGAACCCGGTCGACCATCCGCACGGAGGCGGCGAGGGCCATACCAACGGAGGGCGGCATCCGGTGTCACCCACGGGTCAGCCCACGAAGGGGTACCGTACGCGCAAGAAGAGGAAGTCGTCGAACAAGTTCATTGTAAAACGACGATCGAAGTAGTAGGAGCAGAGCTGTGTCGAGATCGATAAAAAAAGGGCCGTTCATCGAGAAGAGCCTGTACGGCAGAGTATTGGCTGCGGCGAAATCGGGTGAGCGCAAAATGATCAAAACCTATTCGCGGACTTCGACGATTATTCCGGAAATGGTCGGGCTCACTATTTCCGTCTACAACGGCAAGACATGGGTTCCGGTCTATGTGACCGAGAATCTTGTGGGGCATAAGCTCGGCGAGTTTGCTCCGACACGGATTTTCCGTGGACACGCCGGCGGCGATCGGAAAGCCGCGAAGCGCTAGGATGTACGTATGGCTGTGAAGACAGGGTATAGAGCGAAGGCACGTTTTCTCGTGGTTTCTCCGACGAAAGTTCGGCGGGTGGCGGCGCACGTGCGGCGCAAGCCGTACACGGAGGCGATTTCGATTCTGGAAAACCTGCCGCATAAGGGAGCAGGACTTCTCAGAAAGGTGCTTCAGTCGGCGGCCGCGAACGCGCTGTATCAGAACAAGAAGCTCGACGAAGACATGCTCTATGTCAGTGAGTTGCTGGTCGACGAAGGGCCCAGATTCAAGCGCTTGTGGATCCGTGCCCGGGGGAGAGCCGACATTCTGCGTAAGCGAATGACGCATATCACCGCGGTGGTCGACGAAATGGCGAATACGGGAGTGTAGCGTGGGACAGAAAATCAATCCATTCGGGTTGCGGCTCGGAGTTAACAAGCAGTGGCGGTCGAAGTGGTATGTGGATCCGCGGGAATACGCCGACACGCTTCACGAGGATCTTCTGATTCGGCGACTGTTGAACGAGGCGCCGGAAACGCGGAATGCCGATATCGCGGAAGTCGAAGTGATTCGACATCCACAGCGCATCAGTCTCGTAATACATACATCGCGTCCCGGTGTAATCATCGGAACGAAGGGATCGAATATCGAGAAGATCGGATCGATGCTTCAGAAGCGAGTCAGCAAAAAGATCCAGATCAAGATCAAGGAGATCAAGCGTCCGGAGACGAACGCACAACTGATAGCGATGAATGTTGCTCGTCAGTTGCGGACCCGATCGAGCTTCCGGCGCACACTCAAGATGGCTGTCGGCGGTGCTATGAAAGCGGGCGTTCAGGGTGTGCGAATTCGAATCGCGGGACGTCTCGGCGGGGCCGACATGGGACGGATCGAGTCGCTCATGGAAGGTCGAGTGCCGCTGCATACCCTTCGAGCCGACATCGATTACGGCTTTGCGGAGGCCCACACTACCTTCGGATCGATTGGTGTGAAAGTATGGTTGTTTCACGGTGAGGTGCTCGAGAAGGAGATCAAGGAAGATGCCGGCCTGCTTGTTAAGAGCAGCAGGCAGCGCCGTGAGCGTGCGGAGACAGAGGCCTAATTATGCTGCAGCCTAAGCGGACCAAGTTCAGAAAGAAACAGCGTCAAGTCAAGAAGACAATGGGTGGAGTTGCCACGCGGGGAAACCGGATCAGCTTTGGTGATTACGGCCTCGTTGCACTCGAATCGGCATGGATCACGAACCGTCAGATCGAAGCTGCGCGAATTGCAATGACTCGCTATATCAAGCGAGGCGGCCGGGTCTGGATTCGTGTCTTTCCGGATATTCCATATACGAAAAAGCCGGCGGAAACACGTATGGGCAAGGGCAAGGGCAATCCCGAGTATTGGGTAGCCGCAGTGCAGCCGGGGAAGATTCTGTTCGAGCTCTCGGGTGTAGATCCTTCCATCGGAGAGAGCGCGATGAGACTTGCAGCAAGCAAGTTGCCGATCAGGTGTCGGTTCTCCATGCGAAGTGACCTGGAGTAAACGTATATGAGAAACTCGTTCAAAGATCTGACGTTCGAAGAGCTTGTTCAGAAGCGTGAGGAAGTTCTTACCCGATATCGGGATATTCGTTTCAATATGGTTGTGGGACATGTGGATAATCCGCTCGAGAAGCGTGAGCTGCGTCGGCAAGTTGCTCGACTCAACACCTTGATCTACAACCATCCAGACGTTACCGGTGAGCAGGAAGGAGATAGCTGAAGATGTCTGACGCCGAAACAATGAAACAGACTGCTCGCAAGCAGAAGAAGCGGATGCTGACCGGGCGTGTGGTGAGCGACAAGATGCAGAAGACGATCGTCGTGGCGGTCGCGCGGCGCACGGTTCACCGCTTGTACAAGAAGTACGTCAACGAGACGAAGAAGGTGAAGGCGCACGACGAGGAAGGCACTGCGAACGTGGGTGATCTTGTTCGGGTTGTTGAAGCGAAACCGATCAGTCGACACAAGTGCTGGCGCCTTGTCGAAGTGATTGAGCGGGCGAGGTAGGCGACATGGTTCAGATGAATTCGTATCTCGGTGTGGCGGATAACAGCGGGGCCAAGCGCGTTCAGTGCATCAAGGTTCTCGGCGGCAGCAAGCGCAAGAGTGCCGGGATCGGCGACATAATCGTTGTGGCGGTGAAGGATGCGTTGCCGAACGCTCCGGTGAAACGGGGAAGTGTTGAACGGGCGGTAATCGTGCGAACGAAGCGATCGGCTCGCCGACGGGACGGCACGTACATTCGATTCGATGATAACGCGTGCGTACTGCTGGATTCCGGACATAACCCGAAGGGAAAGCGCATCTTCGGTCCGGTCGCTCGAGAACTGCGAGAGGCCGACTATATGAAGATTGTCAGCCTGGCGCCCGAGGTTCTGTGAGGACGATAGTTATGGCGAAAAAGCAGCGAATCAAGGCGAATGATATGGTAAAGGTCATCGCCGGGAAGGACCGCGGAAAGACAGGCAGAGTTCTGCGATTCGACGGGAACGAGAAGCGTGTCTTTATCGAAGGCATCAATATGGTGAAGAAGGCCGTCAAGAAACAGAGGCAGAACGAGCAGGGCGGCATTATCGAGGTTGAGGCACCGGTCGACGCTTCCAATGTCATGCCGGTCTCGAAGGGGCAGCCGACGAGAGTTGGAGTTCGTGTCGACAGAGAGGGGAAGAAGCGCAGAGTTGCGCGAAGAACGGGAGAGGATCTCTAATGGCGGTGGTAAGTGCGATGCCGCAGCTGAAGGCACGATATCTCGAGAAAGTCCGGCCCGAGCTTGCCGAAGAGTTCGGCTACGACTCGTCTATGCGAATCCCTCGTGTTGAGAAGGTCATTATCAGCATGGGAGTCGGGGAGGCGATTCAGAACAAGAAGCTTCTCGATGCGGCGGTCGCCGAGCTTTCTGCAATTGCCGGACAGAAGGCGGTAAAGACAAAGGCGAAGCGCTCCATCGCGAATTTTAAGGTGCGTGAGGGCATGGAGATCGGCACAAAGGTTACCCTGCGCGGAACGCGTATGTACGAGTTTCTCGAGCGCCTCGTGAACGTTGCGTTGCCGCGAGTCAAGGACTTCCGTGGTGTGAACCCGAACGCTTTCGACGGCCACGGGAATTACTCGCTCGGTGTGACCGAGCAGATAATCTTCCCTGAGATTGACTACGATCGAATCGAGCGGATCACAGGAATGAATATCGCGATCGTCACGACGGCGGAGACGGACGCGGAAGCGAAGAGCCTGCTCGCAAAGCTGGGAATGCCATTCCGAGCTTGAGGCATCCAGAAGGCCAGAGTTGAAGAGGTAAGCCGTGGCAAGAAAAGCATTGATTATCAAGGCACAAAACAAGCCCAAGTTTTCGACGAGGAAAGTGAACCGATGCCGCCGTTGCGGGCGAGCACGGGGATATATGCGAAAGTTCCAGCTGTGTCGCATCTGTTTTCGGGAATTGGCAAGCGAAGGTATGATTCCCGGTGTCACCAAATCGAGCTGGTAGGGAGGGGCTATGAGTGTCTCTGATCCGATTGCGGATATGCTGACCAAAATACGGAACGGCAGTATGGCGAAGTTTGACAAGGTCGATGTATCTACATCGAAGCTCAAGCTCGAGATAGTCAAGATTCTGAAGAACGAAGGTTACATAAAGAACTTCAAGAAGGTGACCGTCGACGGCTTTCCGCATATTCGTGTATTCCTGAAGTACGATACGAAGGCGAATCCGATCATTCATGGTCTTGAGAAGATTTCAAAACCCGGACGGCGCGTATACAGCGGTTACCAAACGATGCCGCGAATATACAACGGTTACGGAATGCTCATCGTTTCAACGAGTTCCGGCGTTACGACCGGACGGAAGGCGTGCGAACGCAAAGTCGGTGGTGAGCTGATTTGTTCGGTTTGGTAGGGAGAACACTATGTCTCGTGTAGGAAAACTGCCGGTAAGGATCCCGGACTCCGTGAAGGTTTCAGTCGACAAGAGCTCAATGACCGTCGAGGGCCCGAAAGGCAAACTGACTCAGAGGTTCGCGCCTCAGGTAGCGATCACGGTGGACAACGGAGAGGGAATGGTTACCCGCCGCAACGAGAGTAAGCGCGCACGGAGCATGCACGGTCTATACCGTCAGTTGCTTCAAAACATGGTGACCGGAGTGAGTGACGGCTTTACCCGGGTTCTGATGATCAGCGGAGTGGGGTTTCGCGCCGAAGTGAGCGGGCAGAGTGTCACACTGAATCTCGGTTACTCCAATCCGATCGAGTACATAGTGCCTGACGGCGTCACGGTAGAGGCCGAGACTCCCACGAGGCTGGTCGTGCGCGGAATCGATAAGATGCTCGTCGGGAAGGTTGCGTCGGAGATTCGATCGTTGAGACCTCCTGAGCCGTACAAAGGCAAAGGTGTCAAGTACGAAGAAGAACAGATCCGAAGAAAGGTCGGTAAGTCCGGGGTGAAGTGAGTATGAAACGACTTCGAATCAAGCAGGAGCAACGCAAAAGGCGTAAGATGCGAGTTCGCCGAAAGATCATCGGTGCCGCGGACCGACCGAGAATCAGCGTATACAAGAGTAACCGCCACCTATATGTTCAGGTGATCGACGATCAGAGCGGGCATACGCTTACGCAAGCTTCGAGTATCGCCGGTGAGACGAAAGGTCTTCGTGTCAGCGTGGAGGACGGTGAGAAACTCGGTGAGTCGCTCGGCAAGAAGATGAAGAATCTCGGGCTCGAGCAGGCGGTGTATGACCGCAATGGGAATCAATACCACGGCGTGGTGAAAGCGGTCGCCGAGGGCGTACGGAAAAGCGGAGTACAGGTATAATCGCATATGGCTGGTGAACAGAGTCGTGAGAAGGATCTCAGCGAGAAGCTGATTAAGCTGAATCGGGTCTCGAAGGTTGTGAAGGGTGGACGTCGGTTTTCGTTCAGTGCGCTTGTCGTAGTCGGAGACAAAGCCGGGAAGGTAGGTTACGGCTTTGGTAAGGCGAACGACGTATCCGAAGCGATCCGGAAGGGCGTAGATCGAGCGAAACGAAACATGGTTACGGTGCCGATGAAGCGTCATACTATCCCGCACAACATTACCGGAAGATTCAAGAGTGCTGAGGTGCTCCTGAAGCCGGCTGCTCCGGGTACCGGTGTTATCGCGGGCGGACCCGTTCGTGCAATTATGGAAGTCGGCGGCATTAGCGACGTGCTTTGTAAGTCGCTTGGGTCTCAGAATCCGGTGAACATCGTGAAGGCGGTGTTTGAAGGGTTCGATCGGCTCATGGATGCCCGTGAGATCGCAAGAGGTCGAGGAAAGACCGTGAAGGAAATGTGGGGCTAATCTTATGCCAGTAATACGCAAACCGTCCGGTGCGACGCGACCGGCGAAATCCCGAGGAAAAGGGATCGGAACCGGCACGGGGAAGACCGGAGGACGTGGTACAAAAGGGCAGAAGTCTCGATCAGGCGGTGGTGTGCGGCCGGGATTCGAAGGCGGGCAGATGCCGCTTTATCGTCGCGTCGCGCGCCGGGGCTTCAACAACAAACGCTTCCAAAACACGGTGCACGAAGTGTCGATCGCGCACCTGGAGCGCAGGTTCGAGACAGGAAGCGAAGTAACGCCGCAAACGCTGATGGAGAAGGGACTCATTTCGTCGCTGCAGGGATCGGTGAAAGTTCTGGCGAACGGGGTCATCAAAAAGAGCTTGACGCTTAAAGGTGTTCGCGTCTCCGCCGGTGCTCGCGCAAAGATCGAGGCTGCCGGGGGGACGGTGAACGAGGTTTAGGCAGCGGTCGGCAACGTAAGGGAAGTAACGTATGGCTCGTAACGCACTCGTCGATGTATTCAGAATCAAGGACCTCAGGCAACGCATCTTCTTCACGATCGGAATGCTCGCGATCTTTCGTCTCGGTGCGGCGATTCCCATTCCGGGGATTAACGTAAACGCGCTTCGGGCTTTCTTCCTGACCCAGGAGCAGGCGGGCGTCACCGTAGAAGGGTATCTGGATTTCTTCTCCGGCGGTGCGTTCACGAATTTCAGCATCTTCATGCTCGGCATCATGCCGTATATCTCGATGCAGATCATTATGCAGCTTCTGCTGCTGGTCTTCCCGGCACTGAAGAAGATCTCCGAGGAGGAAGGTGGCCGAAAGAAGATTCAGCGCTACACCCGATACGGCACCGTTGTGGTGTGTCTCGTGCAAAGCCTCGCTGTGACCTTCTACGCGAATACGATTCCGAACGCGATCATCATCCCGGACGGCTTGTACCGGGTCGTTAGTATGTTGACGGTTACCGCCGGAACGATCTTCCTCGTGTGGATCGGAGAGCAGATAAGCCAACGAGGTATCGGAAACGGTATATCGCTGCTTATCTTCTCCGGCATTGTCGCGCGAATGCCGGGGGCGATCTGGACGCTCTTTCAGGAGATCCAGCATGGGGACCTCAATCCGGTTTTCGTGATCATCGTTTTTGGTATCTTCATCGTTGTAACGGCCTTAGTCATTTACGAGCAGCAAGGCCAGCGCAAGATACCGGTTCACTACTCGAAACGGGTGGTTGGACGCAGAATGTACGGCGCTCAGAACACGTATGTGCCATTCAAAATTAACCCGTCCGGCGTTATTCCCGTGATCTTCGCATCCTCGGTGATTTTCTTCCCGCTGCAGATTGCACAGGGACTCGGAGGAGGCGTTCGATGGATGCAGCAGTTTGCCGCATGGCTTCAGCCGCCGGGTATTCCATACGTTGTCATGTATTCGGGCTTGATCATCTTCTTCGCGTATTTCTATACGCAGGTGACGCTGAACCCGCTGGAGATCGCGAAGAACATCCGGGAGCATGGTGGCTCCATCCCCGGAATCCGGTCGGAGAAGATGGAAGAGTACTTCACCCGCATTCTGAATCGCATCATTCTTCCCGGTGCGATCTTCCTGGCGTTCATCGCTCTAATCCCCGAGTTGGTGCAGGCGCTATTCGGGTTTCCGCAGGAAGTCGCTTTCCTGATGGGTGGTACGTCGCTGTTGATCATCGTTGGTGTCGACCTGGACCTCATGTCTCAGATTGAGGGGCAACTTCGAATGCACCATCACGAAGGATTGACGAAGAAAGGCCGGATTCGGTCTCGGAACCTGTAGAGGAGTAAGAAATGAAGGTTCGTGTGAGTGTTAAGCGTATGTGCGCGAGCTGTAAGATCATTCGCCGTCGCGGTATGATTCGGGTGATTTGCTCGAATCCGAAGCACAAGCAGCGACAGCGCTAAGGAGTGCATTGAATATGGCGCGCATTGCAGGAATTGACCTACCTAATAGACCTGTCTCGGTAGCATTGACTTATATCTACGGAATCGGGGATTCCTCGGCGAGGAAGATCTGTAGCGCAAGCGGAGTAGACGGAAATCGCAGGATTAACGATCTCACACCCGAAGAGCTTGCCGAGGTCAGAACCGTTCTGGAGAACGACTATAAGGTCGAGGGAAGACTCAGGACTGAGGTGAGTCTCAACATCAAGCGGCTTATGGATATCGGCTGCAACCGTGGACTGAGACACAGGAAGGGATTGCCCGTACGTGGACAGCGGACGCGAACGAACGCCCGGACGCGGAAGGGGAAACGGCGAACTGTCGCAGGTAAGCGAAAGTAGCGGTCGCAAGGAGAACGTAAGTGGCGAAGACAACGAGACGGAAGAGAGAGAAAAAGACCGTAGTCCAGGGAAACGTCTATATCCAGGCGACATTCAACAATACGATTGTGACGATTACCGATCGCGGTGGAAACACGCTGAGCTGGGCGAGCGCCGGGGGCCTCGGTTTTCGGGGCGCGAAGAAGTCTACCCCGTATGCAGCGCAAACTACGGCGGAGATGGCCGCGCAGAAAGCGATGGACTTTGGCCTTCAGGAGGTACAGGTCTACGTTAACGGCCCCGGTGTCGGCCGTGAGTCGGCGATTCGCAGTCTGGGCAATTTGGGACTCCAGGTACGAAGTATCGAAGACGTGACACCGATTCCTCACAACGGGTGCCGACCACGGAAGAGCCGTCGGGTTTAGGTGCGCATCGGAGAGTGGACCCGGATTGAGGGCCGATAAGCTCTCGGTCGGCGCACGGAGTTCTCGCGTGTGTGAATCCGTTGTGTGCTGACAGGACAACCGAAAAGGACGAATCGTATGGCTAGAAAGAATCTGCTAAAAGGCTTCAAGCGTCCGAAGGGTATCACCTTCGAACAGGGCGAGAACAAGCCCGAATACGGGAAGTTCATCGCATATCCGTTCGAGCGTGGCTATGGCACAACCATCGGGAATACGCTTCGACGAGTACTTCTTTCGTCGATTCAGGGATATGCGATCACCGCAATACGGGTCACTTCGTACGACGAAGAGGGGAACGCACACGTCCTGTCGAGCGAATACGAGGCGATCCCGCACGTGCAGGAAGATACTCCCGACGTTATCGCCAACTTGAAGCAGATGCGTGTCAGGCTCGATGAAGGAACCGAACAGAAGACGATTCTGCTGGAAGCTTCCGGCGCACGCGTTGTCAGCGGTGCCGATCTCGAGGTGGAAGAGGGGATAGAGGTGTTGAATAAGGATCAGCATCTCATGACTCTCATGGAATCGGCGAAGCTGGAAATAGAGCTTCAGATAGATTTCGGTCGCGGATACGTTCCGTCGGAGATCAACGAGAAGTACGTCGAGGTGATCGGAACGATTCCGATCGATGCGATTTTCAGCCCGATAAGAAGGGTGAAATACGATATAGAGAGCACTCGTGTTGGCCAGCGAACCGACTACGATAAGCTTATACTCGAGGTCTGGACGGACGGGACGACACGACCCGAAGACGCGGTCGCTGAGGCGGCGAAAATGGCGAAGGACCATTTCGGAATCTTCATCAACTTTGACGAAGACGACCTTGCCGGCGATGAGGATGTCGACGAGGATGAAGAACGGCTGCGGAAGTTGCTGGATACCCCGGTTGAAGAGCTGGAGCTCTCGGTGCGTTCAAGCAATTGCCTGAAGAACGCCAATATCCGGAGTATTGGGGACCTCACAGCCCGCACGGAAGAAGACATTGCGAAGACTCGCAACTTTGGAAAGAAGTCATTGCTCGAAATCAAGGAGAAGCTCAAGGAGTGGAATCTGAGTCTCGGCATGACCGATTACAGCGAGATCAAGCGTGCGCTGCGTGACGCTTCTGTCAGTGGAGCGGCACAGGGTAGTCAGGAAGAGGCGGAAGATGAAGCATAAGATTGGATTTAATCGACTCGGTCGAAAGCCTGCACATCGCAAGGCGTTGCACAGGAATCTCGTTACATCGCTGGTCCGGCACGAGCGTGTGCGTACGACCAACGCAAAGGCAAAAGAAGTTCGTCGAACCGCGGAGAAGATGATCACCCGAGCCAAGAGTGATAGCGTTCACAACCGGCGAATCGTGGGGAAGGACATCAAAGATCAGGAAGTGCTGGCGAAACTCTTCACCGACCTCGGACCAACTTACAAAAGCCGTCCCGGCGGGTATACCCGCATCCTGAAACTCGGACCACGAAAGAGCGACGGGGCGGAGATGGTTCTGCTCGAGCTCGTCGGGCGAGATTCGGAAGCCGAAGAGTCGGGGTCGGGTAAGCGGAGTCGGCGCCGGAGCAAGCGCTCCGAAGAACGAAGACCGCAGGCGGAAACCGGTTCGCCGGTCGCTGAGGCGCCGTCGAGCGACGCCGACTCTGAGGAGTCGTGACGTCCGCCGCAGGCGCGACACCATTCCGGAGTCACTGAAGACAGGCAGCCATTCTCCGTGAACGTAGCCGTGTGCACTAGAACGGCGTTTATGTTAGACTTATCGCAAGAGTATGCGTCCGGTTCAAAAAGTAAGCGTAAGCCTGTTAATCGCGATAATCGGCTTCAGTGCGTTCTCGTTCTTCGCTTTTTCCGGTCTTTTCGACGTCATCGAGGCCTCGTTTTACAGTCCGCGTGTGCTCGCGCACTACCGGACGGATCTGGAGAACGCGCAGCGTGAACTCGCCGAGTTCCGTGATCACAGTCTCGAGCGATTTTCGGCGATAGTCGAGCAGGAAGAGATACGGACTCTCTATCAACCGAACCAAACGCGTGGCGATATAGAAGCGCGGGCTGGTATCTTTCGCCGGATCGAGGACGACCGAAGCGGATTCGTTGCGGCGATTTTCCTGAATCGCGACGGAACTCAGATCCACTTCTCGACCCGCGAGGATGACTACACCGAAAGCGACGGTATCCGCACGTATCAGCCGTTGGAAGCGATCGAGGATGGCGAGCGTTGGAGCGACCTTGCTCTCACCGAACCAGATGAACTGGACATGGTTCTCGATTCGGAGACCTCGTCGTTTGTATTCCGGCTACCCGTTATGGACGAAAACGGGATCTGGCGTGGAACCGGATTGTTCATCTTCTCGCCGCGATCTTATGCCAACCGACTGATAAGGGCCGGGATAACTGACTCCGACCGGGCTATAGAGCTCGTTTCCACCGATGGAATAGTGCTGAACGTCCCACGTGAGGGCCGAGAAGAGCTGCGCGAGGCTATCGCAGATACATGGGAAGAGGCGGCCGGAGAGGCGCTCATTCGGCTGAGCGGAGACCGAGAGTTGGTCATACCGGTCGTAGAGCGATCGGACCTCCGAATCGGATACGTGGTCCCGTCGAATGAACTTACCCTCAGCAATGAGTTGCAGGCGATAGTGCTCGCAGGAACCTTTCTGACGCTGTTCCTGATAGTGTTCCTCTTACTGAATATACGCCAGGATACCACCGTTGTACTGTCTGAGAGGATCAAGCGGTTCCAACTCGGATTGCTTCGCGAGTACCTCGAACGAGGTGAGGAGTTGGATTGGGGAAGTCGGAGAGATGAGCTGCTTCGTCGCAAGCCGGAGATGACTCGTCGTTTGAAGCAGGGCATAGGACGTGTTCGGGCCGAAGACCGGGAGAAGATCGACCATCTCGTCGATAAGAGCTGGGACGAGATTGTCGACGTGCTGGGATCTCGACGTGACAGCGGTCGCAGTGACCTGGATCTACAGCAGATCGAACGCATGCTCGAGCGGGTAATCGGTAACCTGGAGTCGCGAGGTGTCGGGTTGCAGCCCGCTGGTCCGAGTGGGCCCGACTCTCCGAATCTCGGGAGAACCGGAGAGTTGGACGCGGCGGCGGACGTGCAGGAGGTCGAAGAGCTGGAGGAGCTGGAAGAGACCGACGAGGCGAAAGCTGCGATGGACGCTCAGGAGGCCGAGGAGCTCGAAGAAGTCGAGGACCCGGACGCGGCGACGGAAGTCCAAGAGGTCGAAGAGCTTGAGGAGCTGGACGAAGCTGACGAGGCGATAGCGGCGGCGAATGCTCAGGAAGCTGAAGATCTCGATGAGGCGAGGGACGCGCAGGAAGTTGAAGAGCTCGATGAACTCGAGGAGCTCGACGCTGCGGGTGCTCAGGATGCCGAAGCGGTGGAAGTGGCGGACGCGGTCGATGATACTGATGATGAGGCATTCGGCGAACTCGAGGAACTGGAAGAAGCGGAACCCGTAGCAGAAGAAGAACTCGAGGAAGTCGAGCCGATCGAGTATGCCGAAGCTACTGACGAGTTGTCGCTCGACGAGTCAGATGAGTTGAGAAACGCCGATATTCGAGAGGAGGTAGCGGCGATTCTCGACGTCTCGGAACAGACCCGCGCCGCGACGCCAGCGCGCAGCATGATGCTCGAAGAGCGGTCGTCCGCCGACCACCTACACGCCGGGCAAGCGACAGACAGAACTGTCGGGCCATCGGCTGCCGGGCATCCCGAGACGGTCAACCGCGGGCGGGAGGCGACTCCGGCGGCAAGCGATTCCGCCGTTTTCGCGAACGGACAAACCGAGTCTATCGAGAAAGCAAGAGAGGCTGCGGGCGGGCGATCAATCGTACCCGACGCCGGTGGTGTCTATCGCATTCGTGAGGACGTGTATTCAAAGCAGGCGGTGGGGGCGGGAATCTCCGGCGAATCACCCTCGGGTGGTGATCCCGCGACGGGGAATGGCGACACAAGAAGCGAAGATGCCGTGTTGCTGCTCGGTGACGTTGATATGAGGCCTCTGACGCGTCGAAAGAGTTTGAACCGTGGCGCATCGAGCGGGCGCCCGGACGACGCCCGAACCGATTTTTCCGAAGATGAAGAGTCTGATTCCGACCCGATATTCGCCGTTGAGGGGATCGATCTCGACCGCTATCTTAGCCACTTCCGGGACGACGAACCGGGAATTATGAGAGGCCTGATGCTTCTCACAAGGAAAGTCTATGCGCGAGTGGCGATGATTGCAGTGCGCGGGGACGACGGATATCACACCGAATACGGTATTGGTCTGAACGAGCACGAGCACGAGTCCGTGCAAATACCTGAACGCTCAGAATTCGCGCAATCAATACTGAAAGAGGGCCGGCTTTTCCGGTTCGAGGGATCCGTGACCGAGCTACCCGGGGTTGAGGTGACCGGCCAGAACACCTCGATCGGCAGCTGTCGCTGTGTCGTGTTCATTCCGGTGAAGTTCCGCGGGACACGAGCTTATCTGGTTCTCGGTGTCCGTGACGGCGGCTGCGACGTGCTCGATATCGCAACGACGCTCGCGGAGACCATCCGTTCTCGATCGTCTCATCGATAAGTGCTACTGCGCCTCGTGTCCCGTAAGTGTACGCTTGAGTCCATCGGCAGCACTCTCTCCGCGCCGCAGTGTTATGTCTTCAATGGCAGCCTGCTCGCTCAGTTCGGTGTACAATTCGTCCACACCTTGAAAAGACGTCGGTACGCACACGAACTGGTCCTCTTCGGATGAATACATATACACATACTTGTCGCCTCCGGGGGAGTACACGAACCCGGCGTGTGTGAGTGAACTCCAGTCGATTTTTACCTTGTCTCCGTTCGGAGTTCGACAGGTGACTCCATCGTCATCGGTCTGAATCCAGCTCTGCATATGGCCCTTGACGATCGAACGTAGCTTGTAAGCGAGGAGCGCGACACCGATCAGAATCAGTAGCCCCACGATAGCCGCGCCGCGAGAGGCCGCCAGCAACGCGGCGGCTACCATCAGTGCCGCCAACATGCCACCGACCGTTGCTGAACGCCGGAACCTGGGATCGAGTGATGCAGAGTATCGGTAGATCATTGAAGCTTTACCTTCTTCCTTTTTCGATACATGGTTAGGTGCGAATATGTTCACATTATACACAGACGGCGGGTGTCACGGTAATCCCGGGCCGGGCGGATGGGCGTTCGTACTCGAGTACAACGGAAACCGGATCGAACGCCACGGCGCCGAGCGCGATACAACGAATAATCGGATGGAACTCCAGGCGGTGATCGCCGGCCTATCGCAGGTCAATGAAATAGGTGCCGGTAACGGCGACTCGACGTCGAGCTCGAGCCGGGTGATCGTCTACACAGACAGTCAGTACGTGAAGAACGGTATAACGACGTGGATTCACACGTGGATACGCAACGGCTGGCGAACCAGTGCAAAGAAACCGGTCAAGAATCGCGATTTGTGGATGGCTCTTCATGAGTTAACCGAGCAACTCGACGTCCGATGGGAATGGCTCCGTGGGCACGCCGGGCACGAGTGGAACGAGCGGTGTGATTCGCTGGTTCAGCAGGCAATTCGGTCGATGTAAGCGTAAACCGAACCGACTCCTTCAATCGTCAGGTCGGAATCGACGGTATGCTAGGACGGGAGGACCGGATGATGAAGGTGTTGAGCTTCGCTCCGACCGGGTATCGAGGATATGTCGTCTCCGTCGAGGTAGATGTGCGTCGCGGCATCCCCGGCACAGATGTAGTCGGGTTGGCCGGTGCCGCTGTCAGAGAGGCTCGCGAGCGGGTACGCGCGGCCATTCGGAATGCCGCGCTCCACTATCCGCGCGATCGAGTCCTGATCAATCTGGGACCGGCCGATATTCCGAAATCGGGGAATCGCTTCGATCTCGGCATCGCGGCGGCCCTGCTCGAGATAACCGGCCAGGGCTCGAAGTACGATGACTCGATGTCGATGATGGCGCTCGGCGAGCTTTCTCTCGACGGCAGCGTACGGTCTACGCGAGGTGTCATTTCGGCGGTCGTTGCGGGAAAGAGTGATGGGATCGGTCATTATGTAGTCCCTTGGGAGAATGTTCGGGAGGCGGAAGCGGTTGGTGGTGTATCGGTATGTGGAATCCGTCATCTGCGAGAGTGGCCTCGAGTAGCCGATCAGGTGGCTACGATGCGGCCTGCCGACCCTGATCACCCACCGATCGAGCGAAAGGGTGGCCTTCCTGATCTATCCGATATACGGGGAAATCCGGTGATGAAACGCACGCTCGAAATAGCAGCAGCCGGGTGTCACCATCTTCTGCTCGTCGGCCCACCGGGAACCGGAAAGACGATGGCGGCGTTGCGGCTGCCCGGGTTGCTTCCCACACTCTCGCCGACCGACGCTTTGGAGGTGACGAGGATTCACTCGGCCGCCGGTTCGCACGACGGGACCGACGGATTGCGGTGGGACCCACCTTTTCGGTCACCACACCACAGCGCAACACTGCAGGGAATGGTAGGCGGAGGCAAGGAAGTGGTACCCGGCGAGATCTCGCTCGCTCATCGCGGAGTGCTGTTTCTCGATGAGCTTCCGGAGTTTAGACCGAGTGTATTGCAGGCATTGCGCGAACCGGTCGAAAGCGGTGTTGTACGAATACCGCGCGCGGGTTCCTTTTACAACTTTCCTGCAGCGTGCCAGCTGGTAGTAGCAGCAAACCTCTGTCCTTGCGGTAACTTCGGTCGATCGAGAGGCCATTGCCTTTGCTCGGTTGCCGAGATACAACGATACTGGAAGCGCGTCGGTAGAGCACTGCTCGATCGAATCGATCTGCGCTGCGCGATCAGCGGTATCGATTCGGACGTGTTTCTGAACAGCCCGGCAGAGGACAGCGCTACGGTGGCTCAGCGCGTGAGAAGGGCTAGAGCATTCCGGGACAAGCGCCTAGCAGACGCACGAATCGAAACGATCGCCGAAACGAGCTGCGGACCGGAGGCACATCGGATGCGTATTCGGCACGACGCCGCGAACGATCTTCGGTGTCAGCTCACTCCATCGGCCTATAGAGTGATGGTGAAAGCCAGGGAGCGCCTCGGATTCTCAGGCCGCGCACTTGATTCGGTCCTGCGTGTGGCACGCACGATCGTGGACCTCGGCGAAGAGCGGCAGATCACCGCCGATGCGGTGAGCGAGGCGATTCAGCATCGGCGGCTTGGAGAAATCGAGGGTGTCTGGCAAGATTGGCAGGTTTCGGGAAACTGAGGTATGGGGCGATTCAAAGTACGATCCGATTATGAGCCGGCCGGAGACCAGCGGCGGGCAATCGAGCTACTCAGCGAGGGCATACGCCGTGACGACCGTTTTCAGACGCTCAAAGGCGTCACCGGTAGCGGAAAGACCTACACGATGGCGAAGATCATCGAGCAGGTGCAAAGACCTACACTCGTGCTCTCGCACAACAAGACGCTCGCCGCGCAACTCTATCGAGAGTTCAAGGAATTCTTTCCGGAGAACGCGGTTGAGTATTTCGTCTCTTATTACGATTACTATCAACCCGAGGCGTATGTGGCTTCTCGAGATCTCTACATCGAAAAAGACGCTTCGATCAACGAAGAGATTGACCGGCTTCGTCTTTCGGCAACGACCAGCCTCTTCGAGCGCAATGATGTTCTCGTCGTAGCGACCGTTTCGTGTATCTACGGTCTCGGCAGTCCGCAGCAGTACCGCGAGATGAGAGTCCGGGTCGATGTAGGAGCTTCTACCGATCTACATGCCATCGGACGCAAACTGATATCGTTACAGTACGATCGGAATGACGACGTTTTGAAACGCGGTGCGTTCCGCATACGCGGCGACGTGATGGAGATATATCCAGCCTACCATGAGGAGGTGGCGTACCGAATCGAGATCGAGTGGGATGAGGTTGAACGCATCCGGGTGTTCAATCCACTGACCGGTGAGACGATCGAAGAGATTTCGACGGTTATCGTCTATCCGGCAAAGCATTTCGTAATGCCGGAAAACGAAATGCAGCCTGCGATGGAATTGATCAGAGACGAGCTTGAAAGCCGTCTCGAGCAGCTTCAGGCCGAGGGGAAAGTCGTGGAGGCGCAGCGACTCAAGAGTCGTACCGAGTACGATCTGGAGATGATGGAGGAGATGGGGTACTGTGCCGGAATCGAGAACTATTCGCGACATTTGAGCGGAAGGGCCGAAGGCGAGCGCCCGGCGGTTCTGCTCGATTACTTCCCGGACCAGTTCCTGACCTTCATAGATGAAAGTCATGTGACGGTTCCACAGATCGGTGGCATGTACGCCGGCGACCGGTCGCGCAAAGAGTCGCTCGTTCAGTTCGGTTTCCGGTTGCCGAGTGCGTTGGACAACAGACCACTGGTGTATCATGAGTTCGAAGCGTTGCTGAGTTCGACGGTCTTTGTCTCGGCGACACCGAGTGATGTCGAGCGCGAGCGAAGCACGCAAGTTGTCGAGCAGATCATTCGCCCGACCGGACTCGTAGATCCGGAGATCGACGTTCGCAGTACCGACGGTCAGATCGAGGATCTCTACAACGAGATCCGCGAACGAGTTGCCGCCGGCGAGCGTACGCTCGTTACCACTCTCACAAAAAAGATGGCCGAAGACCTCGCGGCGTATTTGACGAATATGGGGCTCAAGGTGAGATATCTCCATTCGGAGATCGAGACGATCGAACGTGTCGAGATTCTCACGCAGTTACGCCAGGGAGCGTTCGATGTACTTGTCGGTATCAACCTGCTGCGAGAAGGGCTGGACTTGCCCGAAGTGTCGCTTGTCGCAATTCTCGACGCGGACAAGATCGGCTTCCTGCGCTCTTCGACATCGCTGATCCAGACAATCGGACGGGCCGCCCGCAACGTGAACGGAAGAGTTTTGATGTATGCCGACAGAATGTCCGAAGCGATGCGGGAAGCGATCGAAGAAACCGAGCGCCGCCGACGGGTTCAGCTGGAGTACAATCGCGAACACAATATCACCCCGCGAACGATTGAAAAGGCGATCCGCGATATCCTTGTTCGAGAGAAGCAGGAAAAGGCGGCCGATACGCGACAGAGCGTCGATACAATGAAGAAGGGATACAATCTCCTCGTGCCCGCCCAGCGAAAGAGGCTCATATCGATTCTCGAACGCGAGATGCTCGAGCACGCGAAGAATCTGGAGTTTGAGCAGGCTGCCGTCTTGCGCGACGAAATCGAGAGTCTCAAGTCGATGTGACCGCAGCGTCGAGTTGAATTGCGTACAGATTTCGGATTAAGGTAACGTGCGAATGGGCGCATTCCGAGTTCTTCTACCCCTGCTTATGCTGCACGTCGGTGTGCTCCTTTCGTGCAGCAATAACGACGGCATCCAGCTACCCGAACAGGAGGCCTTGACTTCCGGTCCGAGATATGCCGTCGCGGTGGAGCAGTACGTGCGGATACACGGTGAGCCGTCTCGTGAAGCGACGGTCGTTGCCCATCTCCGACGTGGAGATGTTGCGACGATCACTGCGCACTCTGCGTTTGTCGACAATATAAACGAAGTACTCTCTCGGTGGTATGAAGTGGAGGCAACCGGCGGATCCGGATGGGTATTCGGCGGGCACCTGTCCCTCTTCAACCGCCGCACTCAGGCTGAGAATTCTGCGGCGAGCCTCGAATGACCGAACAGCTACTCCATGTCTCCACATTCGTCTTACCTCCCGCTCTCGGTGCGATAATCGGCTACGTAACGAATGCGATCGCGATCCGTATGCTGTTCCGGCCGTTGCGCGAGAAGCGAGTACTCGGTGTGCGAGTCCCTCTTACGCCGGGAATCATACCGCGTCAGCGAGGACAACTCGCCGAAAGCATCGGAAGAATGGTCAGTCAGCGACTCCTTACCGAGGAGGTTATTCGTGGTCAGATCGAATCCGAGCGGTTTCGCGAAGGGCTGACCAACCGCGTTTCGCGACTTTCGGGAACCATAGTCGCAGTCTCCGGAGAAGAGCGCGCCGAAACGGAGCGTTCGCTGATATCGGACGATGAGCGTGAGGTGCTCCAGGAGAAACTCTTCGAGCTTGTCGGGGATCTGCTTGAGCGGTTTATTGAAAGCGAGCGGTTGGAGCAGCTGGTGCGCAGCATCGTTCGGCAGGCGCTGGAGGGTATCAGCTCAGTAACACTCGGCGAAGCGTTTCAAAATCGCGAGAAGGCGCTGGCCGGTGCCCGTACGCTGATAGAGGGTATTCTCGAAGGCCCGGTGGCGGACGCGATTACCGACATCGCGGATCGGTGGGCCGAGCAGCAAACCGCGGAGAATACGAGTCTCGGCCACTTCATCTCCGACGACATGATCCGGGACTTCGAGGCGCTCCTCGATGCAGGTTATAATTCTGCTTTCGATTACCTGATCGACTGGCTGCGACAACCGGACGTGCGGGATGAGATGGCGTATCGCGGCAGGATCATCTTGCGCGAAGTGCTTGACCGTCTGAATCTCGTCCAGCGCCTGCTCGTTTCCGCGGGGCAGTACGAGCGTCAACTCCGGGAGCGAATGCCGGAGATCGTCGATGACTTCATTGAGAATATTAACCGAACCGGCAGACTTCCCCAGAATCGGCGGCGCGTCGTACACGGTATCGGATCGGCGTTGAGACGTCTGCAGTCACTCGGGATCGCCGATGTTCAGAACACGTTGAACTTCGATCTGCGTATTACCTCGAAGTCGATCATCAGCCGGGTATTTGTTGCGCTCGAGAGTGAGACGGTGCAAGACGGCATCGTTCGAAGTCTCGATGAACTCTTCGATCGGTACGAGGACAAACCGATCGGTGAGATACTCACCGGCGTTACCGGCCTTCGCGAAGATCAGATCGTCGATCGTGTCATGGCGACCTACAAGGAGTGGCTGAACCGCCCCGGAGCCTCCCGTGCGATAAGTGACAAGATCGTTGTCATCGTACGTGGCTATCTGCAGGAAGCGCGTACCGGTGGAGGCGAACCGCTTCTTACGCTCGAGCCGGAACAGAAAAGTACCCTCGACCGATTTCTCTCGGATCGTATCGTGTCAATGGTAAGCGCCCGAGTCCCGGAGCTCGTGGCGACCTTCGATGTCCATCAGATGGTTGTCGATCGGATCAACAACCTTGACGTGGAGAATGTGGAGAAGCTGTTGCTGATGGTTATCGCGAAGCACCTCAAGTGGATCAATCTTTTCGGGGCACTTCTCGGCGCGACGATCGGGGCGATCCAGATAGTGCTGAACTTGCTCACGTAGATGCGCGCGAACGGTCCGCTCATCGGCTGCCACACGAACACGGTCGCCGGCGCTCACGGTTCACGTCCCTGTGATCGTTCTACTCCTGCTCGAGTCTTTTCGTTAGTTCGGCGGCGAACCACTCCGATATTGCGTTGACCCGATTCTCGAAGCTCGTGCCGATCCGACCTCGGACGCCGGGAATCCTCGGAATGCGGGCTACGGCTGCGCCGTAGAAGAGCAGGCCGGTCTCCACCGGAATTACTGCCGCGAACATGTTCAGTTGACGCTCCCCAAGTGCCGGAATAATACCGTATGACATTCGGGTCTCGTTTCGCATCGAGAGCAGGAGCGCGTTATCCAGCCGGTCGTACGTGATGTGGTACAGGTTCTCGCCGAATGTAAGGTCTTCCTGAATCGCATATACGGTCTCCGTGGAAGGCACCCGAACCGGCTCCGGATCGTCGATCGGAGTTGAGCTGTTCGGTCCGTCAACAAGGAAGCTGCGTGCGAAGAGCGTTCTCATCTCATCCCTTCGTTCCGAGTAGTACTCGATGCCCTCCATCGTGCTGATCGCACGGAGTATGCCCGCCACGATCATCTCTTCTCGGTCCGGATCGAGCCTCAGATTCGACGAAATCGGGATGACCCGCACGCTCTCGACGAGTACTCGTTCATCGAGATCCGAGGCAAACGCCTCGATAGTTCGGCGAAGCGGCGAGTCGTCGGGCATGAGATGGCTATCGCTCAGTGAATCGGTTATTCTGGTTTGCGGTTCCTCGTTCTGTAAGCGCACGCTCGGCGAGTAGAGTTCATCGATCGGTACCGGACTCCAGGCCTGGAGCTGAAGTGAAGGAACGAACAGGGTGAACAGGGGGAGAAAGAGAAAGACACTTCTCGCTGTATTCAACGGTACAATTGCGCGTCGTTTGAGCCTCATGATAGGTT
>PUOG01000039.1 GCA_003552745.1 Spirochaetaceae bacterium | reverse complement strand
CATCCTCATCGAGCCTGTCGACCTCCATATCACCTTCGGCGGCCATCTCCTCGATTTCGAGCGACTGGCCGATGAGCACACGGTGCTCGGCACTTCCGTCGGCGAGGATCGTAAGCTCGTCTTCATACTCGAGACAGCCGCCGAGCAGAACGATGGCAGCGGTCGCAATGATTCCGGCGCGCGACAGGCGCGGAAGTCTCGTGCGTGCTTGTGTTTCTCTCACAGGACGTCCTCCTTGAAATGTAAACCGGATAGTACGCCGGCAGGCGCATGAACCGCAACGCGTTGGAAGTGTCTCGAAGATTATGGATGGAAGGTGGTGATCGCTTTGCAGAGGCGGCAGTTACGCACTTCAACCGTTGCGGCCTGGACGGTCCACCGGCATTCCGGCGTAATTCGTTGAGATCACTGGTTCTGTTCCTTTCGGGGTTCGCGTCCATCCATAATCTTCGACACACTGCCTACGAGCTTCGGGAGAAAACGCTCGACTCGCTCGTTGACCGTGAGCTCCGCGTGCTTATCGCCGCGCGTTGCACCACGGTTTACGATTATGATCGGGATACCGCGCTCGGAAGCGGCGAGTACGAATCGGAAACCGGAGAAGACGGTCAGCGAGGAGCCGAGCACAAGCAGTAGATCGGCGCCGAGAACGAGATCGAGGGCGTTGGAGACTCGCGAGGCGGGTACGTTCTCGCCGAAGAAAATCACATCCGGTTTCAGGACTCCGCGGCAGCGTCGGCAAGCGGCAATTCGGAAACCGGCGATCGTCTCCTCGTCGAGCTCCGCATCGCCGTCGGGAGCCATCTCCGCCACCAGCCGCTCCCATCCGGGATTCTGCAGGAGCATTCGCTGCTGAAGCTCATCTCGCGTCTCGATCGCGCCGCACTCGAGGCAGACGACCCGCGAGAGCCGACCGTGCAGATCGATAACCTCGCGGCTTCCCGCCGCCTGGTGCAGGCCGTCGACATTCTGGGTGACGACCGCGGTGACTCGTCCGGCATCTTCCAGCCGGGCTACCGCGCGGTGGGCATCGTTCGGCTCACGATTCCGCAACCACGCCCATCCGACCAAGCTGCGTGCCCAGTACCTCCGGCGCGCAGCCTCCTCTCCGATGAACTCCCGGTACTGAATCGGCGCGCGCCGGCGCAAGGTGCCGTCATCTCCCCGGTAATCGGGGATACCGCTCGGGGTACTGACACCCGCGCCGCTGAGAACGGCTACCGTCCGTTCTTCGATCAGTTCCGCACAGCGTCGCACCACAGCCGGAGAGTCATTCACCTGCATCACCAACTCCGGTTCCTGCCGTCTCGAACGCCGGCTGCGGCTCACGTGCTTCGCCCCGCCGCCGGAGCCGGGCGACATGCCGCAACACGAGAACGGTGAACATTACACCGACAAGTGCCGTCAGCACGTCGGAGACCGCCTGACTAGCGAGAACACCGACGAATCCGTAGAAGCGAGACAGTAGGAGCACTAACGGAATAAGGAAAAGCCCCTGCCGCGAAATGCCGATGAAGAAGGCGAGTCGCGCCTTTCCGAGCGCCTGGCAGGTGAAAAGTGCCATCATCTGAAAGCCGAAGAGCGGAAAAACCGAATGAATTATCCGAAGCCCCATCGAACCGAGCCGGATCACCTCCGGGTCGGGGCTGAAAAGGCGCATGACCTGCGGCGCGAAGCCGACTATCAACGCCGCGAACAGCAGCGCGTACGTCGTGGTCCAGATATGGCCGAGCTTGAGCGCCCGGAAGAGGCGGTCGAAGCTCCGGGCACCGTAGTTGTAGCCTGCGACCGGTCCGTACCCCTGTCCGAAGCCGTAGACCACGAACGAGCCGAAGAGCAGCACGCGGAGCACCACACCGACACTACCGACCGCGGCGTCCCCGAACGGTTGTGCGGCGGTGTTGATGATCGCGACCGCCGAGCTCTCGAGGAGAAGCCGCATGAAGAGCGGAGTACCGTTGCCGATAACCTCGCGGACGACGCGGAAGCTCACCCGCAGCTTCGAGAAGGCGGGAGCAAGAAAGCCGCGTCCGCGCAAGAAGTACGTTGCGAGAAAGAGCGCGGCGGTCCACTGACTCACAACCGTCGCAAGTCCCGCCCCGGCGATTCCCATATCAAAGCCGAATATGAAAAGCGGGTCTAAAGCGATGTTGAGAAGCGCCCCGATGACGATTCCCATCATGCTGAAGACGGCCGCCCCCTCCGCGCGTATCGTATGGCTCAGGCACATCTTGAGCATGATCCCGATCGAACCGTAGATGAACACCTGTCCGTAGTCGCGAGCGTATGGGAGAATCGTCTCGGTTGCCCCGAGGGTACGCAGCAACGGATCGAGGAACACACCGGTGGCAATCATGAAGATGATGCCGCAGACGACGGTTCCGGCGAGGGAAAAGGTGAGCGTGCGGTTCGCCTCCTCGGTCTTGCCCGCTCCGAGACAGCGCGCGATGTAGCTTGCCGCACCCACCCCGAATGTAAGCCCCACCGCCGCCGCGAGGGTGAACAGCGGAAAGACCACGGCAACCGCGCCGATCTGAGAGGTACCGAGTCTGCCGATGAAGATACTGTCGGTGATGTTGTAGACCGCGTTCGCGGTCATCCCGACTATGCCGGGGACGGCCATCGTCACGAGCACTCTGGGAAGATGCCCCTCCCCGAGCATTCGTGTGCGGCGCTCCGCGCGCTCGCGCATGGCGCGGGCGGCCTCCGCATCGCTGCGTTCCGGATTGTGTTCCACTACCGTCTACGGTATCCGCTTTTCGGCGTCGTTTCTACGGGCGCACCCGCTTGCGGTCGCGCGGGAAGAGGCTCGCCGCCTTGATGTTCTCGAGACCGAGAAACTTCTGCGTCAGTCGCTCGAGACCGATCGCAAACCCGCCGTGTGGTGGACAGCCGTACTGGAAAATGCTCAGATAGTCGGGCAGCTGCTCCGGCGTCATGCCGAACTTCGGTAGCGCCTCGAGAAGCATTCGGTAGTCGTGGATTCGCTTGCCGCCGGTGGTAATCTCGAGCCCCCGGAAGAGCAGGTCGAAACTCGCGGTGCGCTGCTCTTCCGGCCACGTGTAGAACGGCCGCTTCTTACGCGGGAAGCCGGTGACGAATACCGCCTCGACCCCGTACTCCGCCACCGCCCACTCACAGAGAACGCGCTCGGCTTCGGGGTTCAGCTCGAAAAGGCGCTTACCGATGCGCTTCGCGGCGATCGATTTCGCCTCGTCGTAGTCGATTCGCGGTGTTTTCGCCAGCGTATCGGCGTCGGGCAGCGTCGCACCCCACGCCTCGAGCGCGGCCGCACCCGTGCGACTCGCACGCACACCTTCACAGATGTGCGAGAGGATGCCGATCTCGAGGTCCATGAGGTCGTCGATTCCGTCGATGAACCCCATCTCCACGTCGAGACTGACATATTCGTTGAGATGGCGCGGGGTGTCGTGCTTCTCGGCCCGGTAGGCGCATCCGACCTCGAAGACCCGCTCGAGTCCGCTCGCCACCATCGCCTGCTTGTAGAACTGCGGGCTCTGCGCAAGGTACACCTTCTCACCGAAGTAATCGACCTCGAAGAGCCCCGTTCCTCCTTCGGTGCCGGTTCCAATCAGCTTACTCGTCTTGATTTCGGTGAAATCGTGACTGCGGAGATAATCGGAAAAGTGCGTGACGATCTCCGCCTGCAGCTCGAAGATCGCTCGAACCTTCGGCATGCGCAGGCTCGCGATCCGGTTGTCGAGCAGCGTCTCGATGCCGAACGAGTCGACATCCGCGGAGACCGAAATCGGAAGCTCGCCCGAAACCGCACCGATCACCTCGGTCTCGACCGCTCGCACCTCGAATCCGCCCGGCGCCTTTTCGTTGGCCCCGACGTGTCCCCGGACGCGCACGACGTTCTCCGGTCCGGTCGGCGCCGCCCCTTCGTAGACGATCTGGGCCGTTCCGATGCGGTCACGGAGCACGACGAAACTCACCGCACCGAGCTCGCGTACGCGGTGGACCCACCCGGAGACGGTGACCTCCTCGCCGTCGTGAGCTGCGATCTCTGCTGCGAGCACGCGAACGCCGTCGTGGCGTTTACCATCATCACCCATATTCATACCACCTCTTCCATGATCGCCTCGGCGTCCGACTCGCTCTCGCTACCGACCAGTGCGGCGATCAGCCGCGTGTACACGCTTTCGGTAATGAGCGACCCCATCGGGACCGCACCTTCACGCCACAGTTCGTGCCCGGTCACGTACTGGGAGAAATCGATACCGCCTTCCTGCTGGCTCGTGCAGTAGATGTGAGCCCCGTGAGATCGCGCCGCATCGAATGCCGCGCGCAGCCCGTACGGTGCTCCGGCGGTGTTCGCGGTACCGGTATCGTAGAGCTCGAGGACGAAGTAGCGATAGCCGGCCTCCATCATGCGCACGAGCATATCGGAGCGCATCCCTGGATAGAGCTTGGCAACGTGGATCAGGCCGACCGCGCGCTCGAACCGGGCGGCGAGCTCATCGAAACTCAACGAGGCCGGGTCGATGCCCCTGATCGCCGCATGGCTCGTTTCGGCGAGCGCAGGCTCGTTCCACGTGCGAAAGCGAACCGTCCGGGCACCGATGCTCTCGAAGCGGAGATTGAGCGCCGGGAATCGCTCCTTTCCGATGACCGCGTGGACACCGTTCGGCCCGTTCAGTGCGGCGCGTGCCGCCTCGGAGATCGCTTCGACCGCGTCGTCGGGCGACGGAGCGGCGGTGAGCACGATCGGCACCGGCGCGTCGGCGAAGAACCAGTGCAGGAGCGCCGCGGTGTAGCCGAGTGTGTCGGTTCCGTGGGCAACCACGATTCCGGCCGGCTCCTCGTCGAGTCTCGAGCCCACAGTATGGACGAGGGCGGCCCAGTCACGCGGGGTCACCTCCTCGCTGAGAAAGCCTCCGAGCTCGACTTCGTCGAAACGGATATTGTCGGGAAGGTCGGCCTGCGATTCGACGAGACGGCGGATTTCCGGAAGGCGGCCGGCCTCCACCATTCCGTCTGCGCGGCGAACCCCGCCGACCGCACCGCCGAAGTCGAGGACGTGTATCCGGGTTACCGACAGCGCCTCGCGAAGCGCCGCCTGCAGCGCTTTCGGTTCGGCACGTCCGGCGCTACGGCGCATCGCCTGCCCGACGAGGAAACCTATCGGCTTGCTGTCGCCGGCGCGGATCTGCGCGACCGCCTCCGGATGGGCGGCGACGATTTCGGAGGCGAGACGGGAGAGCTCGCCTGCGTCGGTGATCTGCTCCCAC
Organism: Spirochaetaceae bacterium; assembly: GCA_003552745.1. Taxonomy (GTDB): domain Bacteria; phylum Spirochaetota; class Spirochaetia; order DSM-27196; family SKKC01; genus SLAN01. The sequence goes on along the minus strand of PUOG01000039.1, from coordinate 694 downwards.
CCCTTCTCGCGGATAATTGCCTCCGGATCGCGGTCTTCATCGAAGACCGCATCGAGCACCTGTTTGGCGATCTTCCCGTGGATCCGTCCGGCATCGAGGGCGTTCAAGAGGGAGGCGAGACGGGCGGGTGTCAGCGGCGAGTCGGAAATAGCGAGGTCGCGACGGTTGAGTTGGCGACGCACGTCGGAGGCAAGCCAGGTCGCCACCTGCCGCGGGTCGGCCCCGGCGGTCACCGTCTCCTCGAAGTAGTCGGCGTCGGTTCGTTCGGCACAGAGCAGCGATGCGGCCTGCTCGCTCAGTCGATACTCGGACTGGAAACGAACGATTCGCGCGAGTGGAAGCTCAACGAGGCGCTCCTCGACCGAGCCCAGGAAGTCGTCGTCGATATCGACGACCGGCAGGTCGGGCTCGGGGAAGTAGCGGTAGTCGTACGCTTCCTCCTTGGTACGCATCGACTCGGTCTGGTCGCGATTCTCGTTCCACAGCCGCGTCTCGACGTGTACGCTTCCCCCGCGGTCGAGGATATCGCTCTGCCGGTCGATCTCGAAGGCAAGCGCCTTTCGGACGAAGCGGGAGCTGTTCAGGTTCTTGATCTCGACCTTGTTGCCGAGGCCGGCTCCCTCCTGCGCGACCGAGACGTTCGCATCGCAGCGCAGACTCCCCTCCTCCATGTTGCCGTCGCAGACACCGAGAT
>PUOG01000060.1 GCA_003552745.1 Spirochaetaceae bacterium | reverse complement strand
GTATTCCACACGAACTGCCGGGCGGCAGGATTCGTGGAATCGTAGAAATGGACATAGACCGGAGGCGGTTCATAGGTGTCGACAAAGCGGAAGATCACGTCGGGGCCGTGGTTTGTGCCGATGAGATAGCCGTTGTCTCTCATCGCAGGTGCGTTGTCCGATCGACCGTTCACACTCGGCCAGATGGAGACCATGAGCTTAACGCCCATCGCATCGAGCTCCCGGATCATTCCCGCCGGGTCGGGCCAGCACTCGGGATCCCAGTCCCAGTTACCCTGGCAGGTCCAGTGGAAGTAATCGACAACGATCACCGAAAGCGGCAGTCCGCGCTCTTTGTAGCCGCGAGCGACCGACAGGAGCTCCTCCTGCGTGGTGTAGCGTAACTTGCACTGCCAGAAACCGGAGGCCCACTCCGGCAGCATCGGTGCGTGGCCGGTGATATCGGCGTACGTTGAGAGAGTGTCGGCGTAGTCGTCTCCGGCTATCACCACATAGTCGAGCTGACGAGAGGCATCGGCAACCCAGCGAGTGCCGTTAGCACCGAGCTCGACACGGCCGACCGCCGGATTATTCCAGAGGAAACCGTACCCTCGCGACGAAACGAGAAACGGGATGCTGACCTCGGCGTTTCTCTGGCAGAGCTCGATGACGGCACCTTTCTGATCGAGAAGACCGTGACGATGCTGGCCGAGCCCGTAGAACCGTTCGCCTTGCTGTGCGCTGAACCGCGCCTCGATACGGTAGAGATCGCTTTCGAGTGAGGCAAATGAGCGGCTGTGCGGCAGAAGCTGAGGGTGTTGCGGACGCCAATCGACATCCTCGAGCAGAAGCGCCCGGTCGGTAGAGCGCACGAAGCGGATCCGCCCGTAGGAGCTAACGGTGGCCTGAATCGCGCCGTTAGTGATTTCGGCGCTGTGTTCACCGATCTCGATCGTCGGAACGGCGGTTGCCAGACGAGTCGCTTCCTCGGGCGAAAAACTCGAGTCTACAATCGCCTGCGGCAGATCGGCGAACTCCCGGTTCACCGTAGCACGTACACGAAGTGCGTCTCTGCCGAGCGGCCGTATCTCGACGACATGCCGTCCTTCGCGCCACACGAGCGCGCCGGCTGACTCTATGAATGCTCCCACGTTGTCAGCCTTTGATCGCGCCGGCGGTCAAGCCGCTGATTATCCGTTTCTGTGCGACAAGAGAGAGCACCACGATCGGAACCGATACAATCGTCGATGCCGCCGTTATGTCACCCCACGGCAAGTGGTGTTCCCCCTGCAACATGACCAGTCCAACCGGATAGGTTCGCGCCTGTGCGGTGCTCGTAAAGGTGAAGGCGTAGAGGAACTCATTCCACGAGAAGATGAATATGAGTAGTGCGATAGTCGAGATCGCCGGGGCGGACAGCGGAATAACGATCTTAAAGAGGGCTTGCAAGCGGGTACATCCGTCGACCATCGCCGATTCTTCGAGATCTCCCGGCACGGTTTGAAAGAAACTGCTCAAGAACCACATGCTGAACGGGAGGAAGAACGCGGTATAGGTCATCAGCAATCCGCGAATGGTGTTAATCATGCGCAGATCGCGCAATATGATGTACAGCGGTCCGATTATCGACACCGCCGGCAGCATCGAGATAACGAGAATACACATGAGAATCGTTCTCGACCCCGGCACCTTCAGTCTTCCGATTGCGTACGAGGCAAGCGTCGCAACGAACACGACGACCGCCATGGTGAACGAAGAGACGACGAGACTGTTCCGCACGCTCAGTATGAAGTCGGTTCGTGTCACGAGGTGCACATACCGACCGAAGAAGAAACCGTCGGGGAAGAAGTTTGGAGGAATCGACAGAATCGTCTGCGGGGTTTTTACCGACGTAGCGACCTGCCAGTAAAACGGGAAAAGAAAGAAGATGGTAAAAGCCGCTCCGAACAGAAAAACCACCAACCCGAACAGGCTGAATCTCCGCTGTCCCCATGCGACAAGATGCTTCATAACATATATCCCTTTATCGTTCCCTGAGCACGCGTAGATACAAGATGGCGAGTCCGGTGGTGAATATCGCAATGATCACGGTCGCAGCCGACCCTCGACCGAAATCCATGTACTGGAACATGATCTTGTATGAATACAGCGATGCGATCTCGGTAGAAATCCCCGGGCCGCCTTGAGTCAACACATAGAGCAAGTCGAATGCCCGTATGGCATCGATCGAACGGAAGAGTAACGCCACGAGCATCGCATACTTCAACAACGGAAGGGTAATAAAGGCGAAACAGGCGAGCCTGCCTGCGCCGTCGATTCTCGCCGACTCATAGAGCTCTTTCGGAATGGACTGCAGCCCCGCGAGCAGAATAATGGTCATGAAAGGAGTATTACGCCAGACCTCCGCCACGAGCACACTGAAGTATGCGGATGAAGCTGAACCGAGGAAATCGACGTTCGTGCTGAGTAAACGCATGTACAGGAGTACGTAGTTCACGACTCCGAACACCGCGTTGTACATCCAGCGCCATAGCAGCGCGGTTATGACGAGCGCCATAGCCCACGGGATCAGCACCGCTGCGCGCACGGCCATTCGCCCGCGAAACTCCATGTTGATCACCAGAGCAATTGCCAACCCGAAGACCAGCTGTGCCACAATGAAGCTGACGGCGAACAGCCCGGTGAGCCACATCGAGTTTCGAAAGCGTGCCGAGGCGAAGAGCTCTCTGTAGTTCTCCAGTCCGACGAACGGCTCGCCGAGCTGCGGCATATTAAGCCGCACCGTCCGAAAACTCATCCAGAGCGTATTGAAAAACGGATAGAGTAGAATCGCTCCGATGAGAAGCAGCGCCGGCGTCATCAGAACATATCCGAGCTGATTCTTCGTGAGCATGTCCGACGATATATGCTGCCCTCCGCGGATTGGCGAGCGTCGCATCAACTTGAGCATTCTTCAACCTCCGGTGGGGACCTTCTCGCGCTTCCGCTCGGGGGAGCACAGTCGCGCCCCCCCGGCAAAAGGTTCGTTACCGTTCAATAATCGGGCGTATCTCTGAGGCAGCGGCTGCCATGGCCGCCTCTATTGACACATCGCCACCGAGCGCCCGCTGCAGGTCTCGCTGGAAGATATCGGAGATCTGTGTGTAGAAGGGGCTCCTCGGTCGTGCACGAGCGGTGTCGGCGTAGGCCTGCCATTCGGCATAGACCGGATGCACTTCCTGCACCTCGGCGTCGCGCAGCGTCGGAAGATGGGTCGGCGTCCGGTCGCTTTCGATCGCGCGGAATTTCTGAATCTCCGGCGACCCCATCCACATGGCGAGGTCGACCGCCGCTTCCACGTTCTGCGAGAACGGATTCACCGTGTAGCTCCATCCGCCGAGAGCCGTGTAGTGATCCTCACCCTCGAATGTCGGAAGCTTCGTCACGCCGACACGGCCGCGAATCTGGGACTCTTCGTGCATTTCCGACATCGCCCACACGTAGTTCCAGTTCCGGTGGAAAACCGCCTGCCCTTCGGTGAAGATTTGCCGTCCGTCGTCGAGACCCATCGTCATAACGCCGGGCTGGAGAATCTGCCATTCGTCCATCATATCCTTCATGAATTGAATGGTGTCGATACTCTCCTGACTCTCGAATCGAATTTCGGTCCCGGTCTCATCGAGAAACTCTCCGCCCTTGCCCCACAGATACTCAAGGTAGTTGCACATGAGCTGCTGATCGGGGAAGTACGTGTTTACGAAACCGATCATTCCCGGATTCTCGTCCATTACGCCGAGGGCGGTATCGACAAGGTCGGGCCAGTAGAGCGGCGCTTCCTTCCCTGCTTCGTCGAGCAGATCGGTACGATAGTACAGGTGCCCGACGTCGTTCAGCGTGGGAATACCATAGATATCGCCTTCGTACGACAAGGCGTCGATCATTGCCGGCACGTACTCAGCCTGCATCTCCGGCGTGAATGACGCGGTGAGCGGCTCCAGCCAGCCCGCTGCAATGAACTCCGGCGGCCAGATGACATCGAGCAGCATGATGTCGACGCTGCTATCGCGCGCAGCGAGCATCGTAACCAAACGGTCGTGAACCCGGTCCGCCCCGCCTTCGGGGTTCTGAATGAATTCAAGGGTAACGTTTGGATTCGCCTCCATATACATCTCATTGATGGTGGGAGCGATGTTGAATCTGTCGGCATGTTCGTAATACGTCAGCGTGACCCGCGCGTCAGCTTCCTGAGCACCACCTGCGAACAAGGCGGTCACAGGGATAAACAGGACACTGACGAACAATGCCAGAAACACGAGCTTGTGCTTCATTTCTCCAACTCCTTTTCTGCGCCGTTCGCCTTCCGATACCGCGCAGGACTACCGAGATAACTTGAGATTATGTCCGTTTTCCCGGGCGCACAAGAGTATTGTTTCTGCTATTTTGCGTTCGATTCCGACCTTTCGAGATGCCATTCGCTACTTCACGTATCGATACCGAGGTACAATCGCACCATGAAACTCTACCTCTCGTCGTATCGGATCGGCGGGCACGGAGCTGCGCTGGAAACGATGGCCGCATCCGGTGATTTCGCGCTTATTCCGAACGCGTTGGATTCGGTCGGGGATGCGAGTATCCGGGAATCCGTGGTCGAGCGGGGCGTTGCCGATCTCGAGGATCTCGGATTCCGGGTTGCGGTATTCGATCTGCGACGCTACTTCGGGTGCGCCGAAGCGCTTGCCGAGACACTACGCGGACACGAAAGCGTTTTCGTCACCGGGGGCAATGTATTCGTTCTGCGATGGGCGATGGCCGAATCGGGGTTCGATGAGTTCGTGCGGTCTCAGATCGAGAACCGAGCATTTCTCTACGCCGGCTACAGTGCCGGATCGTGTGTGTGTTCCCCGACACTCGATGGACTCGACCTTATCGACGATCCGAGCATCGTGCCGGATGGATACACGCCCCCGGCACTGTATGGCGGGTTGTCGCTCATACCGTTCACTTTCGTGCCGCACTTCGACTCGGATCACCCCGAATCGCCGCGAATTCAGGAGGTGATCGATCACTGTACACGGAACGGAATTCACTACCGCGCATTTCGAGACGGCGAGGTCTTCATCGGGCGTACCGGGCAGCACGCCGGGTGACGTCAGACGTGCACATGTGCGGGGCACGGACCGGAGAGCGCTGCTCTCCGCCCGCGCTCGCATGCCGTGCCCCTTTCGATTCATTTCCCGACGACGGGAAAATAGACGGTGTACGGCTCCTCGGCGATCTCGTAGAGAGGCTTGAAGCGAATCGTGACCTCCTGCCCGACTGTCCGGTACCCACCCTTCCAGTACCACCACTCGCGCTCGTCGTCGGCGGCGAACATACTCGCGGGGTTGTTGCGGTCACCTGTGAGCGTCCTTTGTTCGCCGGTCAGCGCAGCCAACACAATTGGCCCGTCAAGGAATGCCACGGCATCCGACTCGTCAGGAATCGGAGCGATCGTTATCGTCTTCGGCAGTTCGAGACATACGGTGTTGCGTCCCCAGGTACGCTCGATCTGCAGAAAACGAGTCGCGTCGGCCGCACCGTCGGTGACCACCGACTCGCCGTCGACGGTGATCGTCGGATCGCCCGCTACCCACCCGGGTATTCGCACCGATAGGGTGAACTTGGTCGGTTTCTCGCAATGCACCTCTATAAGTACGGTGACCGAATCAGGCCGATTCCACATCGCGGAGTCGCTGACGTAGGAAGTCTTGATCGAGTCGCCGGGCGAGAGTGCACCGTTGGAGAACAGCCCGTGAACACGCTGTCGTACGGTGATCGGAGTCTCGTTTATCGACGTAGTCAGAGTCGTGGGGACGAACTGAGATACGGTTATCGTGTGGTCGCCCCGGTAGTACGCGTAAGCACCGTGTGTAGTGTGCGCCTGCACAAGGCTTCCGTGACAGCACCAGAAGTCGAGAGTCGGTGAACCGAAGGACTTCACCGCGCCGGGTTCCAACGGCAAAAAATAGGCGATCATCCCGGTTTCCGGGTGCTGTTGTGCCAGAACTCCGTTGTAGAGGTTCCTCTCGATGTAATCGTGGTATTCGGCCTCCCCTGTCCAGCGATAGAGCATGTCCGCGAGGCGCATCATGTTGTACACAACACAGTGCTCCTGCGTCGTATCGCCGAGGCGCGAGGCGAAGCCGTCCGGTCGAGTCCAGATTTCGCCGCTGCTGTGGCTGCCGGTGCAGAACGCCTCGCGCTCTGTTACTCCGAGTCGCCAATACGCCTCCACGACGTTACGCCACCAACTCTTCCCGGTTATCTCATACACACGGGCAGCCCCGTGAATCTCGGGAATCGTCGTATTCACGTGCCGATTCGTGAGTACGTCCTCGCCGGCAACGAGCCGATCGAACAATCTGTGTCGAGTGTACTTCTCGACCAGATCCCAGTGTTTCGCTTCACCGGTGACTTCATAGAGGTCCGCCCACGCTTCGAGCATACCGCCGGTTTCGATATCGAGAATATCGTCGAAGTGCTCGCGCGAGAATTGCTTCGTCCATTGGTGGAACCATTCGGCCGCTCGCACCAGTATTTCGATCGCCTGTTCGTTGCCGGCGTACCGATACGCATCGACAAGGCCCATGAGGGTCTTGTGTATGGTGTAGTGCGGAGCCCACACCTTGGATCCCCTCGCAATCGCATCGAGATAACTCGGCGGGATGGAAAACGCCCATTGCCCACCGTTAAGCTTCTGGCAACGGGCCAATTCGGAGACAATGTAGTCGGCTCTCGCCTTCGCTTCCGTGTCGCCGTCGGAGGCGTAGAGCCTTACGGCCGCTGAAAGCCAGTGCCCCAGAAAATGGCCGCGCAACTGACAGCTCGGGGATTCCCAGCCCCAGTGCACATCGGAGAAGTCGTCACGCACCTGTGTTCGGTTTCGTTGACTCCCTTCGAGCCGCGGCCCCCACAGAAGCGACTCCATGTAGAAGTTTTGCAGCAACCGCTCCGGCTTCAGACTCATTACGTATTCGCGGTTGAGCCGAAACCGCTCACGAAAAAGGCCCTCGTCGAGGCGAACCGCGTCCAGCGGGGCTGCGTTTATCCTAAAACTCATCATCTACTCCTATACTTGAGTTTACGTACAGCACGAAACGCACATACAATAGCCAAGACTATCGATCGTTTGTCGGTCGGCCGCAAGCTGTGTGCGACAGAGAATAGCGGTCCGATTCCGACCTGAGAGGCTGAGTTGTGGCTCGAAACGAAATGCTGGAGATTCCTTTCTCGGTCTCGACGTATGCTGTCAATGGTGGCCTGTTCATCTCGAGCGGTGTCGGGGTACACGAAACGCGAAGTCTCGATACGTCGGAGCTCATCCTCGTAAGAACCGGTACGCTCGATCTTTTTGAGGAAGATCACAACCACCATCTGGAGCCGGGTGAAACGATAATACTGCGAGCCGGCCGAACACACGGCGGTCTGGCTCCGTATCAGCCCGATCTCTCATTTTACTGGCTGCATTTTCAGCATTCCCCGAGAGGGAGACGCCGTGAAGTTGAAACACTCACCGTGCCCACTTCGACATCTATCCGTGATCCGCAACGTTTCATCGAACTGTTCCACATCTATCTGGATGACCAGGAAACCGGCAGGCTTACACGTCACAGTTCTTCGCTTCTCCTGCTACTCATGCTGAACGAAATCCGCGACGATGCGACTCGCGAAGCACAGACAAGCGAGGAACGCTGTCCCACTATCGTCTTGCGCATCGAAAGCTATATCGCCGCGCACTACCATGAGCCGATTCGGACCGCAACAATCGCAGCGCAGATGAAGAATAATCCCGACTACATCGAGCGAGTCTTTCACGAAACGAGAGGGTACTCGATCACGCGGGCGATTAACCGCCGGCGCATTCGCGACGCGAAGACGCTGCTCATACAGAACTACATGAATATCGAGGAAGTCGCGCTTTCGTGCGGTTATCAGGACGCCGGCTACTTCCGCAGAGTCTTCAAGGGAATGACGGGGATGACTCCGTACGCTTTTCGCAAGAAGCATTGCCATCTCCACATCAATAGTCATTGATCCCGGGAATGCGTACTGTATAATCGCTCATCCGGTCGTCGAGAGGTGTTCGTTGAACAAAGCAGGGCGTTTGAAGATTCTTGGTCTCGCTGGTGTGGTGGCAATCGTCGGAGCAGTCGCGACCGCGCTGTTCGGGGCACAGGCCACTGCGTCACTCGAGTTTCGGCTCCAGGACTCGGTTACCGCGTCATGGGTATGGAATGCGGATATCCGGTTGCAGGATCGGGTAATGCGAAGCTTCTATCAGTCGGATCGCGGCCCGGTTCCTCTTACGTTCACGAATCTGACCCCCGGGAGTTCGGTTATCGAAATCAGCGCGCCCGGTTACATCCCGGTCTCGGTGCCGGTCGAGCTGGGCCGAGGCTCTAACACGCTCTCGGAACCGATCGAACTCCGCGGCTACGAGATACCGAATCTCGCTCAGTTTGTTGTCGTCGACCGGCGAACCGAGCCGGGCATCGATCAGGAGTTCCGACCGGTCGCGCGCGATGGACGTGCCATAAGGAATCACCCCGGGCTGGATACGTGGATCATGGCGCGTGTTGCCGTACAGTTGACCGACGGAATTCCTGCTCGTCAGCCGACGGAAGTCGGCTCCACGAGAGGCGAAGAGCTCTTTCGTGGAGAGCTCGAGTGGGAGTTCGACGATTCTCCGGAGCGGCTGTTCCGTTATACGAGCCGGATACCCGGATCGGAGATTCGGCCGAATCGTGATCCGCTGTGGGTCGTCGATTATCTTATCGTGAGCGCGGATCCGCGCAATGCCGAGTCGGGAGATGTCGAGGAGATCATGGAAACCGTGCTGTCGCTGCCGCTCGAGGCGGTCGAGTCCTATCTTTCCGGCTACGTGGAGCGCGGCGTTCTGAGAGCACACGCGTTCACTTCGTGGAATATTCGAGGCGGCGCGTGATGATTCGAACCGAAAAGCTCACCAAGCGGTATGGTCGATTCACCGCCGTCGACGGTATCGACCTTGATATCCAGCCGGGAGAAATCTACGGGTTCCTCGGACCGAACGGCGCCGGAAAGACGTCGACCATCAAGATGCTGTTAGGGGTCGTGCGCCCGACGGCCGGAGAGATGTCCCTCTTCGGGGAGAGATCGTCGCCGGACCGGCTCGATCTGCGGAAGAGAATCGGCGTCGTTCCGGAGAAGCATCCTATCGGTATGTGGAGCTGGATGACGGCCACCGAGTACCTGCAGACGTTCGCCGACTTGTTCTCGGTTCAGAATGCCGGCACACGAATCGAGCGTTTACTCGACCAAGTCGGTCTTCTGCCGGTCGCCCACAAACGCTTCGCCGAGTTCTCACACGGCATGCTCCAGAAGCTCTCGTTCGTCCGTGCGTTGCTGCACGACCCGGACATTCTCTTTCTCGACGAACCGATCTCGGGACTAGATCCGTTCGGAGTGAAACAGATTCGCGATCTGATCCTCGAGGAGAACCGTGAGGGGAGAACGATCTTCATTTCGTCGCATATTCTTTCGGAGATGGAGAAGGTCTGCCATAGAGTCGGTATTATCTACCAGGGACGACTCATGGCGCAGGACGCGATGAAAACGCTTCTGGGTTCGCTGACCAGGGATCGGGACCTGATCGTCGAACTCGAAGAGGCATCAGACACGCTTGTCGAACACCTGCGCTCCCTGCCATTTGTGCTGTCTGTGGTCCAGGACGAGACACGATTGATCGTAACCGTGCCTAAATCGGGAGACCATCGAAAGCGTCTGCTCAAGAGTCTTGCGGAGCAGGATACCGCATTTCTTTCGCTGCAGGAGAAGAGCTTCTCGCTCGAGGATGCATTTGTCACCATAACCCGTGACAATGTCGCCAAGCTTGCCGATATTGCCGGAGACCGCGATGAGTGAACGAATGCATGCCACGAGGATACTCGCCCGTCGCAGAATCCAGGAGACGGTAATCGGACCGGGCTTGTATCTGGCCATGACCGTCGGATTGATCCTGGCAGCTGCGTTGATCGTCGGATTTGTTCGCGCCGTCGATTCGAGTGGACTCAACTTCGAGTCCAGCCCGATGTACGATCTCATCGCCCGCAGCTTAGCCGGGGCCTTTGGCGTAACGATGGTCGACAGGATTTTTGCCGAAGGGCCCTACCTTCTCGCCCTCTACGCGGCGTCCGCTCCGGTCCTGCTCTTTCTGGCTATCGGCTCGGTCTTCAGAATCGGACTGGAACGGAAGATCGGAGCGATGGAACTCATCGCTTATGGGCCGGCCGACGGAACGTCAAGCATTCTTGCGGCATTCTGTAAGGACGTCGTGCTGATCACCGGCTACCTCGTTGTTCTCGTTGCGTTCTTCGGACTGACCGCCGCATTATACAATCTCGTTCTCGGTCCGGCGTTTCTGACCGCGCTCGTCGCGATTCCGGTTCTCGCATTCTCGGTATTCGCCTACGGAGTGTTTGCATCAACTCTCACCGACAACTCGGCGTCCGCAATCGGAGTGTTCCTCGGAATAATGCTTCTATTCGGTGGGATCGTTCTCGGTTCGTTCACCGTCGTCACAGGTTACGTTCGGACGCTCAGCACGGCGCTATCAGCGATCGTGCAGTGGGTTTCGCCTCTCTTCTATTGGACCCTCGCGATCGAATCAGGCGAGGTCGGCAACACGGTCGGATTTGTCGGTTCACTTCTCGCCCAGCTCGCCCTGGCGGTTATCGTCCTGGCCGCCGCCCACTTCACGATCCGGACCAGAGGAGTTCGACCGTCATGAAACGTGTGCTCAATGTCGTGTTCCAGATCGTGGCGGCAACACTCACACTGATGATCGTTGCCGCCGTGCCGGCAAACTCGCAGGAGCGCGACCGGCAGGAGAACCTCGTCTATTCGATCATCGCCTTCAACGGAAGGGACTACTCGCGCACTTTCGCTCGTGAGGAATCCGACTCAATCTATCTTATCGCGGATGTCGATAACCTTCTGTCGGTCCGAAAGACGCTCGTCTACTACTGGCCGATCACACGACGCTGGCGTACCGACACCGAGACTCTCGATATCGCACTAGACGGTGTGCTGCGCGTTCGCGGCCCGGGCGGTCGAGAGACGGAGCTCGAGATGTCTCGATACTCCTACTACAACGCGCGCGGTACGTATCAATCACGGTGGGTTGTCGCACAGGGGGTGGAAGCTCAGGAGGTGTGGGACAGATACGAGGCGAGCATCGCCGAATATCGGAACCGGTTGACGCGCTTTCAGGACGAACAGGCCGAGTATCGGAGCAGAATGAATCAGCTTACCACCGCGATTACGCGGCTGCGCTCCGAGGGAGAGGATGTCTCCGAACTGCTCGATGAGATCCGGGCACTCGATCCGCCGGAGGAACCGGTTTTCGAGACGGATTTTGTCACGCCACCCACTCCGGTGAGCGAAGCATTCGTCGTAAATCTTCCGGTCGGTGAGTACGAGCTTGCGCTCGTTACTCCGGACGGATACGTGATGGAGGGATCGGAACGGAGGCTCGTGGTGTTCGATTCGTCTCGCACCGGCAGCGTCGGTATGGAGGTGATCCCCGAAGACCGGTGGACGCGTTCGGTCGAGTCGAGCACGCCTTCTTCGGTCTTCTACGTCGACGGAAGCGCGGACCTGTACCTGCGTCCGTACCGGCAGTATGAGTACAACGATCTCTATTATGAAAAGACGCTCCGAAACGACGCGCGCGGCAATCCGAACCTGAGACGTTGGGTCCGCACCGGACAGCTCCCGCAGGCAACGATCGAAGTGACCCGCGACAGTGGTGAGACGACAACCGTGGCAGAGGCACCGTACTTCGTGCAGCAGCTGGAGGGCAGGGCTCTCGGCTATCGGATCGTCACGTACGAGCCGGACGGTGCACATGCAGGTCGTCCTCCGAGTATCGTCGCCTCCCGAGTTCCATTGAGCGGGTCCGATCGCGTCGTGCGGGTCACAGTCCGTGACGCCGACGGGTCCCCGGTCGAGGGCGGCCGGCGACAGATTCGCGTGGTCCGCGACGGTGCCGGAGGAGTCATTCCGATCGCCGTCGCATTACTGCCGCTTCCGGCGATGGCGATCGTACTCTTTCGGCGATCACGTGTGTACACGAGCTAACAAGGAGAATCACAGTGAATGTGAACAGATTCGTTCCGGTTTCAACGACGATCAAGTCCGGTTTCTTCCGGGCGTATCAGGACCTTACGTACCGGGAAATACTTCCGTACCAGTGGCGAGCATTGAACGATGAGATCGACGATGCCCCGGACAGCCATAGCGTTGAGAACTTCCGCATAGCCGCCGGTAAGAGTACCGGCGAGTTCAACGGAATGGCGTTCCAGGACAGCGATCTCGCGAAGTGGCTCGAAGCGGCAGGTCATTCGCTTGCGAACGCGCAACGTGATCCGTCGTTCCCGAAAGAGGTGCGAGAGAAGCTGGAAGAGTGGGTTCGCTCGGCGGTGGAGGTTGTCGCTTCAGCGCAGCAGCCGGACGGCTATCTCGATACCTTCTTCACCGTGAAGGCACCCGATCACAAGTGGAGCAATCTGCGCGAGGCACACGAACTGTATTGCGCAGGTCACATGATGGAGGCGGCGGTCGCCGTGTACGAAGGCACCGGGGACCGGACTCTGCTCGACGTCGTGAGCAGGCTGGCCGATCACATCGGCAGCGTCTTCGGAACCGAAACGGGAAAGAAACGAGGGTATCCGGGCCATCAGGAGATTGAGCTGGCTCTGATGAAGCTCTATCGACTGACGAACGAGAAACGATTCTTCGATCTCGCCACGTTCTTCATCGACGAACGAGGACGGAAGCCGGTCTATTTTGATGTTGAAGCTCAGTCGGAGCGCTTCTACCCGGTCTGGGGCTTCGACCGCGACCACGAATATCATCAGGCGCACCTGCCGGTGCGGGAGCAGCGCGATGCGGTCGGCCACTCGGTTCGCGCGATGTATCAGTACATAGCGATGGCGGACATCGCACTCGAGAACGGCGATCGGGAGCTCGCCGATGCGTGTCGCGCTCTCTGGACGAGCACGACCGAGCGCCGGATGTACGTCACCGGCGGAATCGGCTCTTCACGCCACGGAGAGCGTTTCACGACCGACTACGACCTGCCGAACGATACCGCGTACGCGGAGACGTGCGCGGCGATCGGACTGTTCATCTTCGCGAACCGAATGGCTCGACTCGATAACGAAGCAAGATACGCCGACGTCGCCGAGCGAGCGCTGTTCAACGGAATCCTCTCCGGGCTCAGTCTCGACGGAACGCGCTATTTCTACGTGAACCCGCTCGAAGTGGTCCCGGCAGTTTGCGATACCAACGGGACGTACCGCCACGTGAAATACCGGCGGCAGAGTTGGTACGGATGCGCGTGCTGCCCTCCGAACGTTGCACGCCTGCTGGCCTCGCTCGGCACCTATGTCTCCCGCGCGGCCGGCGATACGCTCTATGTCGACCTGTACTGCAACGGTGTGGTGAGCGCTCCGCTTTCGTCGGGGACGTTCGAGTTGGAGCAGTCGGGAAACTACCCGTGGGACGGAGCCATCTCCATTCGCGTCACGGATGCACCGGCAGGCGCCGTTTCGCTTGCGCTGCGAGTGCCGGCATGGTGTCGTACCCCTTCGTTGCGGGTGAACGGCGACGAGATACCGATAGATTCGATCAGTGAGAAAGGATACGCCCGTCTCGAACGCGTCTGGAACGCCGGCGATGAAGTCGTACTCGATCTTCCCATGCCGGTCGAAGTCGTCTCCGCCGACCCGAAAGTCAAGGCCGACTTCGGGCGGGTTGCGCTCCAGCGCGGACCGATCGTCTACTGTCTGGAAGAAGTCGACAACGGTAAGGACCTCCACACGATCGCACTGGCCGAAGACCCCGCCTTTCGCGTCGAGCACCGAAAACAACTGCTCGGTGGAGTCACGGTAGTCGAAGCGCGTGGTACGCGGACATCCGCCGCGCAGAGCTCTTCAGCGCCACTCTACCGGCAGGAGTCGTTCTCCCCGAGCCTGGAGGAGACGACTCTGACCTTCATTCCCTACTACGCATGGGCGAATCGTGATCCGGGGGAAATGACCGTCTGGGTTTCGGCGCCGCGGTAGGAGGCACGTCGCCAAGAGCCCCGGGGGCGCTCGATGAGCCCGCAATCGGGAGTTCTGCGAGGGCTCGACGCGCCCGCCCTCAGAATTTCCGCGACCACTCCCGCGGCCAGCGCTCGACGACTACCTTCGTCTGCGTGTAGAACTCCACCCCGTGGCGTCCCTGTGCGTGCAGGTCGCCGAAGAAGCTCTCGTTCCAGCCGCTGAACGGGAAGAACGCCATCGGAGCGGCAACCGCCACGTTGATTCCGACATTTCCGGCGTCCGCCTCGTGGCGGAACTTGCGCGCGGAGGCGCCGCTCGATGTAAAGATGCACGCCATGTTGCCGTAGGTTCGAGCGTTCACGAGGCCGATCGCCTCCTCGAGCGTCTCCGCGTGCATCAGACTCAAGACCGGGCCGAATATCTCGGTTTTCGCGATCTCCCCCTCCGGCGGCACACGATCGAGCACCGTGGGGAAGACCCAGTTGCCGTCTTCGTAGCCGGACACCGCCCGGCCGCGGCCGTCGGCGATAAGCTTCGCTCCTTCCCCCTCGCCGGCTGCGACCAGCTGCTCGATCCTCGCCCTGCTCTCCGGCGAGATCACCGGGCCCATCTCCACGCCGTCTTCCCGCCCGTAGCCGACCCGCCGGCCGGCGGCCGCCTCGCCGATCGACTCGGCGAACCGCCCCCGCGCCTCGCCGACGATGACCGCCACACTCGCGGCCAGACAGCGCTGGCCCGCGCACCCGAAGGCGCTGTCGGCCATGATTCGCGTAGTGGTTTCCTGATCGGCATCCGGCATGATGATCACCGGATTCTTCGCCCCGCCCTGGCACTGCGCGCGTTTGCCGTTGGCGGTCGCCCTGCCGTAGATGTACCGCGCCACCGGCGTACTGCCGACAAAGCTCACCGCGCGAATCCCCGGATGGTCGAGCAGCGCATCTACGGTTTGCGCCGCCCCGTTCACCAGCTGGACCACCCCCTTCGGGAAGCCTGCCTGTTCGATTAGCTCGAAGAGCTTCACCGCGGTCATCGGTACGCGTTCGCTCGGCTTGAGGATAAAGCAGTTGCCGGTGGCCACCGCGTACGGGAGAAACCAGAGCGGAATCATCGCCGGGAAGTTGAACGGCGTGATCGCGGTCACCACGCCGAGCGGCTGCCGGATCATCTGCTCGTCGATCCCGCGCGCGATGTCTTCGTTGGAGTAGCCCTGGATGAGCGTCGGCATCCCGCAGGCGACCTCGACGTTCTCGATCCCGCGGCGCACCTCCCCGGCCGATTCGGCGAGCGTCTTGCCGCACTCGTCTGTAATGGTCGCGGCGATCTCATCGAGATGCTCCTCGAGAAGCATCTTCAGCCGGTAGAGCGGCTGCACCCGCTCGACCACCGGCGTCTCGCGCCACTCGGCGAACGCCCGCTCGCCGGCCTCCACCGCGCGGCCCACGCCGTCCGGCGCCGTCAACACCACCTCGGCGATCGCCTCGCCGGTCGCCGGGTTCACCACCGGCCCCGTCTCGTCGGCCCCCGCATCGGTCCACTCGTTATTTATGTAGTTCAGTACCCGCGCGCTATCCATCATCATCCTCCTACACATCGGGATTCGGCAGCATGAAGTCGCGAATCGTAGCGAGCAGATCGCTGTACCCGCCGATAAACGAACGAAGCGTGCGCACCGTCGCGCCGTAGTGCTCGAACTCGTGCGGCTGCATACCGTCCGGTTCGTAGGCGGCGACGAAATCGTCGAAGTGCGCGCGAAGCGACTCCACGCACCCAGCCGGCGGCGGGTCGTCGATGTAATCGCGCACCGGCACATCCGATCCGTTGAAGCGCACCTGCCACTTGTACGGAATCGTGAGCACCACATCTCCCCCGATAAACTGCGACCAGTGCAGGTGATTGCGGTACGCGGCGGCAAGCAGCCGCGTGCGATAGCCGCGCTCGCCGAATATCCGGTAGGCGTTCTTCATGACCGCCACGCCTGCCCACTCGAGGTATTCAGGATTGATGATGATGTCCTGTTTCTCGGCGACCACCTTCAGCCAGTCATCGACGCGGCCTACCATGATCGTGCAGACCGGGCTCATCCCCGAGATGTCCTCGCCGGCTGCCGCCCGTCGGTCGAGCCCGCGCTCGACCGCCTCGGCCACGGCGATCGACTGCCCCACACTGAAGCAGACCGTCGCGTTGATGTTCACCCCGCGCGCGGTCGCCTCCTCGATCGCCGCGACCCCCGCGGCGGTCGCCGGCAGCTTCACCTGCATGTTCGGCGCGAGCGTATCGAAGCGCAGCGCCTGCTCGAGCATCCGGGCGCTGTCTCGGTAGAGCTTCGCGCTCGTCTGGATGGAGATACGCCCCTTTCGCCGCCCTTCCCGCTCGAAGACCGGAAGGAGCTTCTCCGCCCCGCGAACCGCCATCTCTTCGATCAGCCGCCACGCGACATCCTCTTCGGTCGGCAGGGCCGGATCGGCGATGAGCTCGCCGATGCGATCGCGCCACAGATGCATCTCCTTCTCGAGCACCTGCCCGACGATGACCGGATTCGTCGTCGCACCGACCGCCCCATTCCCGATCGCATACTCGAGCTCGGAGATCGCGCACGAGTCGTTCCATACGTCGGTCGGCCGCCCGGTGACGGTTTGCCGGAGTGGCGGCCCGGCGGAGGCCGGCTGCGACCGCGCATGATTCGCCGCCGCTGCTTCCGCGGCGCTCCGCGCCGACCCTCGCGCGGCGCTCTGGACCGGACCCTTCGCGGCGGCTTTCGCCGATGCCGCTCCGCTCCCCGGCGCTGCCTGGCTCGTCCGCCGATCTTCTTCCTTTCGGTTGCTCATACCCGCAATCCTCCCGTTACATCGAGCTCGGTGCCGGTGATCTGCCCCGCATCCGGCGAAAGGAGAAAGGCGACCGCCGCCCCCATCTCCTCCGGCGTTTGGAGCCGTCCGAGCGGCACCACCTCGCTCGCTTTTCGTTCGATCCACCGCTCGTCCCTGCCCTGCTTCGCCCACACATCGATCTCACCCGGCGTTTTCACCCAGCCGACCGTCACCCAGTTGGCGCGGATCCCGCGTCCGGCATAGTTGCGCGCGATGTGATGCGTGAGCGTCAGCAGCGCGCCTTTCGAAATCGAGTACGCGAAGAGATCCTCCAGCCCGCTCCAGGCGTGGGTCGAACCGATGTTCACGATGTGCCCATCGCCCCGCTCGATCATCGCCGGCATGATCTGCCGGCAAAACTCGACCGCGCCGACCAGGTTGATGCGCAGGACCCGCTCGAGGAACTCCGGCTCGGTGGAAAGGATCGTCTCGCGCTCCATGGTGGCCGCGTTGTTCACGAGCGCATCGATCCGGCCGTGCTCGCCGAGTACCTGTTCAACGGCCGCCCCGATGCTGCCGGGGTCGGCATTGTCGGACACGATGTGGCGGCAGTCGCCGCGGGCGGTCGCCCCGTCGCCGTCCGGTGCGCGATCTCCGGCCGCCGGCGTGTCGGACGCCGCTCGGCCACCTGTCGCCGGTGCGCTTTCGGCCGGTGCGCGATCTCCGGCCGAAGACCGCGGCGCCCCGCCGGCCACCATCTCCTCGATCGCGCGGACGGTCTCCTCGCCGGCGGCGCGGTCGCGCCCGGTGATCACGACACGGGCGCCTTCGAGCGCGAGCCGCTCCGCTATTCCGCGGCCGATCCCTTTCGTCCCACCGGTAACGATGACCACCTGCCCGCTCAGGCGGCCGGCTACGTGCGTTGAATCACTCATTCTTCCCCCGACACGGCCGGCGATTCCGCCGCCCGGCGCCTCCGCGTTACACGGCGCCGCCTTGACCGGCGGCGAATGCACGACTACACTGGCTCAGTGGCTCATCCACTTTGGCTAAGCCACTATAGACGGAATGCGGAAGGATGTAAATGGCGCGCGATATCGTACGTGAGCCGGTATACAAACAGGTGACCGAGGCGCTGCTCGAGCTCATCCGCAGCGAGTTCGCCGCCGGCGAGAAGTTTCTCACCGAACGGCAGGTCAGCGAGCGCTTCGGCATAAGCCGCACGACCGCCAACAAGGCGCTCGCGAGTCTCGAAATCGACGGCGTTCTCGAGTTCCGCACCGGAGTGGGAACCTTCGTCCGCCCCCCGAAGCCGAACGTGAATCTCCGCCGGCTCGTAAGCTTCACCGAAAAGGCCCACGCGGCGGGACTACGTCCCGATACAACGGTGCGGAGTTTCCGCCGCGCACCGATCGACGACCTCTCGTTCCTTCCGCCGGCGGAGGTCTCCACGGTGCTCGAGCTCGACGACGAGGAGCATGTCTACGAGATGGAGCGGCTGCGCTCGCTCGACGGAGAGCCGGTTATCTACGAACGCAGAGCGTTACGCGCCGATCTGTGCCCCGATCTCGTGCGGGATGATGTGGGGGCATCGCTCTACACCGTTCTCCAGGAACGGTATGCCTTGGCGCTCGAGGGGGTGGCACAGCGGATCCGGGCACGGAACGCGAACGGCGAGGAGACTCGCCTGCTCGAGCTTCGAGACGGTGAGGCGGTCCTCGAATTGACCGGTGTCGGCTATCTCGCCGGCGGCCGACCGATGTGGTACGAGGAGACCCTCTACCGCGGCGACACCTACGAGTTCGTGAACCAGCTGCGGTTGTCGGGAGATGATTCGCAGTCCTCGCTCGATCCGCGACAGGCGCCCGCCCCCGGCGGCGACGAGACCAAACGCCCGTGGTACCGGTGGGATTAGCCCGGCCGGCCCGCGAGACTCACAGGAGAATCAGATGCAGCACGAAACGATGTTCGACATAACCGATTCGCTCTATGCGATAACCGGCGCCGGAGGCGCCCTGTGCGGCGTCATGGCCGAAGCGCTGGCCGCCCGGGGTGCACGGGTTGCGCTGCTCGATATAGATGAAGATGCCGCCGGCCGGCGCGTCGAGGCGATCCGTTCCGCCGGCGGGCAGGCGATGGCGCTGCGCTGTAACGTGCTCGACTCCGGCGAGATATCCGGCGCCGCCGAGGAGATCGCCGCCCGGTGGGGAACCCCCGAGGTGCTGATAAACGGCGCCGGCGGAAATCACCCTTCCGGCAGCACCACCGAGAGTTTCGCCACACCGGAGCTGATCGGCGTAACGCCACAGGCGGCAGGGCCCGGAGAACCGGAAACCGACGAGCGAAGCACCTTCTTCGACCTGCCGGTTTCCGGGTTCGAGAAGGTATTCGATCTCAACTTTCTCGGCACCGTCCTGCCGAGCCGCATCTTCGGCCACCGGATGGCCGAGCGCGGGTCGGGATCGATCATCAATATGTCGTCGATGAGCGCTCTTACGCCGCTGACGAGGGTCGGCGCCTACAGCGCGGCGAAATCGGCGGTCGCCACGCTCACGAGGTGGCTTGCGGTGCATCTCGCACCGGTGGGCATCCGCGTGAACGCGCTCGCCCCCGGTTTCTTCATGACCAAGCAGCTTCGGTTCCTGCACATCGACCGGGAAACCGGCGAGCTGACCGATCGGGCGAAATCGGTGATCGCCCACACGCCGATGCGCCGCTACGGCGAACCGGAAGAGCTCGTCGGGGCGGTGATCTGGCTCTCGACGGGTGCCTCGAGCTTCGTCACCGGCGTTGTATTACCGATCGACGGCGGCTTTTCGAGCTTTTCGATATAGGCTCCCGACCGGTCACCCTCGAAACGAATGTGCCGTTCGCACAAGCGCTCTGAGGTTTTCGATCGGTGTTCGGGGCGCCACCTCGCACCCGGAACCGAGAATGACGCCCCCGGCGAGTGCGTTCGTGGACCGCAGGCATTCCCCGGCACTCCGCTCGACAAGCTCCGGGGTTCCTTCGAGGAGCACGCTCGTAGGATCCAGATTACCCATCACGGCAGTCCGGCCATCGGTAAGCTCCTGCGCCACGGACATCGGAACCGCTCCGTCGATTTCCAGAACGTCCGCGCCGGTCCTCGCCATGAGCGGCAGAATCCTCCGGGTATCGCCACAGATGTGAAGCACGGTCACCGCTCCTTTGCGGTGTGCAATAGGGGATACAGTCTCGAATACCCGACTCTCGAACGGAAAGACATATTTCTCGTAGACGGCGGGCGATATCATATCGGGCGAGGCGAGCGAGTCGCCGCACTGTGCCACGTCGGATCCCGCCTCCAGGAGCGCCTTCAGAAACGCAATCAGCCCCTCGGTGGCGATGTCGATGAGCTGCCGTATTCGATCTTGCGAGCCGACATCTTCGTCCGCTTCCGCCTGCCCGATCTCCATGAGGAACCGCTGCGTCCCGCCCGCGAGATAGCTCGCCAGCGAGAACGGACCAGTCCCCGGTCCCCGGACAGCCACCTCGTTTCCGAAGTGGGTTCGAAGCGCATGAACCGCGTCCAGGTACACCGGCATGCGACCGTCGTGGTACGGGTCCGGAACCCGCAACTCTTCTATGTCATCCAGTTCCTTCACGGCAGGCGTTACCAGATGGGGAGTGCTGTCGAACGGCTGCTCAATGACACAGCCGTAGCCTTCGGCGATGTAGTAGTTGTCTGACTGGGCCACCACCACATCGTGGCCTGCGAGCTCCCAACTGCGGATCTGGGCGGCCGCCATCTTGCTCGCGTCAGTGTTGTACTCCGATATCGGCACTCCGGAAACAGCGCTACCGAAATTACCGGCGTAGGGGGCGGCAGGAACGACGTCCGGTGGCTCCCGCCGCGCAGCGGCGATGAAACGTTCTCTCGCGGTCATGACCAGTTCCCAATGTGAACCTGTAGATCGTAGCGGAAACCGAAGGAAGTGTCTCGAAGATTATGGATGGACGGTGGTGATCGCTCTGCAGGGGCTACGGTTACGCACTTCCACCGTTCCGGCGTAGAATGTCCACCGGCATTCCCGCGTAACTCTTTGAGATCACTGGTTCTGTTCCATCCGGGTTCGCGCCCATCCATAATCTTCGAGACACTGATAAAACCGAATACGGGTTCAATCATCCTCTACTTTTGGCGGTGGTTCTAAGCGTCTACCGCATACAGGACCCGCGCGATCTACGCAGTTAACCTTTCACTGCACCGGCATGACTTCGAACGAAGTGCCTCTGCATGAACACGAACAACACCATCAGTGGAACAATAGAAATGGATGCACCGGCGGCCATAACCGTCCAATCGACCATATGGTCGCCTGCAAAGGCGTACATTCCGACAGCAAGGGTTCGAGCTGACGGCCGGCCCAACGTGAACACGAGCGGACGCAGGAGGTCATTCCAGCTATCCATGAATTGGAAAATCACGACTGTAGCTATGATCAAAGTCGTCATCCGAAGCATTACGTGCCAGTAGATCCGGACAAAGCCGGCGCCATCTATTGCAGCAGAGTCCTCTATATCTCTGTGAATGGAATAAGAGAAACCCATGAAGAGTAAAACGTAGAGTGGAGGAACGAGTCCGATTTGTCCCAGGATCACCGACGTGCGCGTGTTCAGCAGACATAGCTCCAACATAAGATCGAACACTGGAATAATGGTGAAGGTAACAGGCATGAGCATAGCTGCGACGAGAACCCCGATAAGGTAATTGCGTCCGGGTGGATTTCTTCGGCCCAAGGCATATCCAGCCATCGAGCCTTGAATCACAACTACCGCTACTACGGTCGCCGCTATGACTACCGTATTTATGAAGTACACGTCGAACCGGGCGGCAGTCCATGCTCGGACGTAGTTTTCGAACATAAATTGCTCAGGGATACGCGCGAGTCCACGGAAAACTTCGGTTGTCGTCTTCAGCGAGGTAGCTAACATCCAAAGGAAAGGGTATATCCAGAAGACTGCAATCGCAGTCAACATCCCAATAACGATTATCCTTGCGGAATGACGTCGGACACACCTCCGAAAACGCCTTCTTGAGCGTGCAAATGATAGACTCAGACCGTCATGCTGTGTCATGACTCGTTTCTCCCACAGGTACTGCGGACCGGCTATCCCTGCCTGCTTAGCAGTCCTGACACGCTGTGCACCTTAAGCCTTGTCCTCATCGGGCACTCCCTCCTGGCTTTGACATTGCGTATCCTCGAACATGTTCCATTCAACCTGAAAGCGGAGATAGGCAACGTGAAATAACTGGATCTTGACTATTCTGCGTAGAATAGAGACGAGAATGAGTTGGGCTCATGATCTCTTAGTGCGGTCTCCATTTTGATTGCGAGCCAAAACACGCTCGAGACGACATTTCGTAACCGGATCATCGCGTCGGCTCTTGCCCGCTCAACTACGGTTCCGTACTTGCCCGGGTCAGGTTGAACCCGTAGTCTTCATGAATATGCGGTTGTGGGCAGTTGGTGTTCTTCTTCTTGCAACGGGGTTGATGGTCCCGGCCTCGAACGCTGGCGGCGATGATGCGATCGCGCGGGCGATTGAGCGGGAGTTGCCGACTCGGATGGCGCGCTACGATGTGCCGGGTGCGGCGGTTGCGCTGGTGCGTGACGGCACGCCTGTGTGGTCTGCGGAGTTTGGATATGCTGATGTTGACAATGCCCGCCGCGTGACCGGCGAGACGCTTTTCGAGGCGGGCTCGATCGCGAAGCCGTTCACCGCGTGGGGTATAATGGTGCTCGTCGAGGATGGGCGTATCGACTTGGGCGAT
>PUOG01000290.1 GCA_003552745.1 Spirochaetaceae bacterium | reverse complement strand
TGTAGACATAGCTGTCCACCGAAACGGCGACCAGGTCGAGATCAACACCGAGACCGAGGCTTGCGTCCCAGTTGAACTCTTCGTCGGCGTCGAACACACCGTCCATGGCGGCGGTTACCGACACGATGTCGATGCTCGCGCTGATCATGGAGGTGAAGCCGTAGGCGAGGTCGTCGGTATGTCCGCCGAACGGACCGACGTAACCGCCGAGCTTACCGCTGATGCCTTCGACGACTTCGCCGTCGACGCTGAGG
Organism: Spirochaetaceae bacterium; assembly: GCA_003552745.1. Lineage (GTDB taxonomy): Bacteria > Spirochaetota > Spirochaetia > DSM-27196 > SKKC01 > SLAN01. The sequence goes on along the minus strand of PUOG01000290.1, from coordinate 5,804 downwards.
CCGAGGCTGTACAGATTGTCCACGTTCTCTACCCACGTTCCGACCGAGGCGACGTCGAGGTTGACGTTCACCGGACCGGCCGGGATGGTGAGCGTGAAGCCCTGGTAGCTGGCCGTCAGATCGTCGCGCGAAGTGCCGTCCTGGACGAAGAATACGTCAGTACCATCATCGTTGATCTGCTCCGCAATCCATTCGGCGTCCCGGCTTGTACCATCCAAGCTCACGGCTTCGGCGAAATCATCATCGTCGTCGAGCTGGATGTAATACATCACGCCGTCGATGAAGACCGCGTGATAACCGGCGAGCTCGGAGGCGAGGTCGTCGATGGCGTCTTCATCATCGGTATCGATCGGCTCTTCGTCCCACTCCTCTTCGTCGGCGTCCCAGGAACGCTCGTAGAAGCTCGTGGTGTCGAAGAAGACCAAGTTCTCGAAGTTGAACTCGTCATCATACGCAGGGGTCAGAGCACCGGGCTCGACCGCATTCGTCGGATCCTCTTCCGCGCGAATATCGCGCAGCGTGGCGAAGCTTTCAGCGCTGTCGAACTCGAGAGTCGGTGCCGAATAGATCTTCAGCTGTACCGGCTCCACGACGAGCCATGCGGTGATGGCGCCGGCGGAGTGAGTCACTTCGCTGCCGCTGATGCTGATGCCGAGGTCGGCAAGCTCGATGCGACCGGAGATCGGTCCCTCACCGGATTCCGCGGTGGCCGTCGGCACGAGCTCAAGGGTGAGCGTGGCCGTTGCTTCGTTCTGGAAGCCCGTGGTGCCTTCCTCGAGGTCGGCGCCGAATGTCAGTGACGCCGAACCGTCGAGCGTCACACTCGGCTCAAACTCCTGCGCGAACGCGAAGCTACCGAGGAGAAGGAACGCAATTAGCAGAATGCTAATCCTCTTCATAATTCTTATCCTCCTTGGGGATACAGGGGCATGAGCCAACGACTCGTGTACTCCCCTCTTCTAAAGAGATCGCACGCAGTATAGCTTCGGGCTATACCGGTGTCAAGCAAAACGAACCGCGGTGCACAGCAATCCGTTGATCGTTCGGCCGGACACGTAGTGCATGATATCTGCTTTCTTGACCGGGAGTTACGCCCTCCGAAACGCACCGTTTCACCCCCCTTTGTGACCCGGAGCGGCCACCTCCGCGGCGCGGCGCACGAGCTGACTGCGCCCGCGGCGGCAGACGAGTACCGCGCCGTTCTTGACCACCACGGTAAGGTCGCTCACCCCGCAGAGGGCGACCGGAAGATCGCTGAACACGTAATTCCCGCTCGACTCTATATCGGCGACAACGCCGCCTCTCTGTAGGTCGGGAAGCTCGAGCGATGCAAGCTCGTCCCAGCTTCCGATGTCGGTCCAGTCGAAACCGGCCGGCACGACCGCCGCCCGCTCGGTGTGCTCCATGACCCCGTAGTCGATGCTCGTCGCCGGGATCGCCGCGTACGCCTCCACCGGACACGGGTCGGCCGGATCGATCGCTCCGAGCTCGGTAAGCGCCGCAGCGGTCTGCGGCGCCCATGCGGCGAGCTCGTTTTCGAAAACCGAATTGGCGAAAACGAATATGCCGGCGTTCCAGAAGTGTTTTCCGGATGATGTGTACTCGCCGGCGGTCGCGGCATCCGGCTTCTCGCGGAAGGCGACGACCGCACGCGCGGCGGCGCCCGTGGGAGCCTCGCCGGTGGCCGCTTCGTGGTCGCCGCGGGCGGCGGCGTTGAGCTCGTCGCCGGCCTCGATATAGCCGTAGCCGGTAGCCGGGTGAGCCGGCACGATGCCGAAGGTCACGAGGTAGCCGGCGCGGGCGGCGTCGGCGGCGACGGCGAGATCGGCGGCGAAGCGATCGACCGCCGTGATCCGATGATCGGCCGGCATGACCACCGTGACCGCATCATCACCCTGATTACTCTGATTGAGATAGCGCACACCGAGGGCGATCGCCGGAAGCGTGTTGCGGCCGACCGGCTCGGCGAGAATGGTAATCCGGTCGTTCGCCGGATGGTGGGCGAGATCGGCGCCGACCGCCTCGGCCTGCTCGGCGGCGGTCACGATGACGATCCTCCCGTCGACCGATGCGGCGGCACGCGTTACGGTCAGCGACAGGAGGCTCCCTTCGCCGAAATCGAGAAACTGTTTCGGATGATGCGGCAGCGAAGCAGGCCACAGGCGCGTCCCCGAACCGCCGGCCAGGATAAGAGCATCTACCATCCAGATTAGAATTATAGTCCCGGTCGGCCCGGCGCGCAAATGCTGATTGCGCGTCGGGAGGAGAAAAATCGGCCGGCGACCGAAATTTCGCTTCCTTGACCGGGGCCGCCGGCATTCGTAGTATGCGCGGACAGGAGCGAGAAAGGGGGCGGCATGGCATCAGCATTCACTCTGGCAATGCATCCGTGGGCGTATGAGGCGAAGTACGAGCGCGACGGCCGGTGGAGCGAGAAGTTCGTCGAGAAGCCGCACATGAGTCCGGCCGAAGAGGCCGAGCTCGACGAGGGCGCTCGGGAGCGGCTGCTCGGCCAGCGCAACAGCTTTCCCGAGCTCCCGCTCATCAACTATACCACGCAGTACGGACTCGGCTGTTTCGAAGGGCTCAAGGCGCTGCCGCAGAAAGACGGCAGCCTGAAGATTTTCCGCCCGGATGAGAACGGCAAGCGCATGGAGCGCTCGATGCTGGGCCTTCGCATGCCAGGCTTTCCCGCCGATCGATTCGTGGACGCGGTCACCGAGCTCGTGCGCCGCAACCGCGACCTCGGATTTACCCCCGCCTACGACCCGGCGTGGGAGAAGACCAACTTCGCCGACGGCCACGCGGTCTACATCCGCCCGTTCAGCTACGCCGAGCCGGGCATCGGCCTCGGTGTGTCGAGCTACCCGTGGGTGATCATCGGGTGTACGAACGTCGGAAGCTACTTCGACCCCGATATGCGCACCCGCGCGGTGGTCACCGACAAGCTGCGTGCCACCCCCGGCGGCACCGGCTGGATCAAGTGCAACGCCAACTACGTGCAGCCGATTCTCACGAAAAAGCAGGCGAACGAGGACGGCTACATGGAAGCGATCTTCCTCGATGTGACGCAGAGCTACGTCGAGGAAGGCTCGAGCTGCAATATTTTCTTTCTGATGGATGATGGAAAGCTCGTCACCCCCGAGCTCGGCGACACGGTGCTTCCCGGCATTAACCGCAAGAGCGCGCTGCAGCTCGCCGCCGACATGGGCGTGACCACCGAAGAGCGCGCCGTGCCGATCGCCGAGGTTATGGACCGTGCGACCGAGTGCTTCGTCACCGGCACCGCCGCCGGCGTCTCCTACATCGAGAGCATTACCTACAAGGACTCCGAGCGCGTCTTCAACGACGGCAAGGTCGGCGAGCTCACCGAACAGCTCGCGGTCACCCTGAAAGGCATTCAGTACGGCACCGTGGAAGACAGCCACGGGTGGATGTTTGAGGTGTAGGGGGATGGAGAGGCTCGCAGCCCCGACAGGGAGTCGGGACTGCGTCAGTCGAGTGCGTGGAGTTCCGGCGGAACGCCCCGAAAACAGGGACAAAGCCGCCGGGATATCCGAGACCAGTCTCAGAAGCTGAGAGTTCCCGCTATACCGATGTTGGCGCTCCACGAGCTTTCTTCTCGCGGCTCCTCAGCACCCGTTACATCCTCGCTGGAGTCAGCACCGAAGCCGATCGGATTCGTAAGAAGATTGCTTCCGATACTCAAGGTGAAGCTGTCGGTGAACTCGATTGCTGCTCCAAGCGTCAGATCAGTGTTCAGGTCGAAGCTGCGCGTTTGAACTGAAGCATCGACGAGTTCATCGCTCTCGGTATCGAAAGCGGTAAAGGTTTCCTCTCCGAATCCGATCCCGAAATCGGCTGCGGTGAAAAGCGTCAGCCGTTCGATCGGCGCGAATCGAACGCTGGCGCTCGCGATGAGATCAAGTTCGGACCTGCCGATGCGGTTACCATTCGCGATGATCTGTTCGTCGGTCGGGTCGGGCAAGCTCTGATGTACATGCTCGTCTTCGGACGGTTCTCCATCGAAGTCGAGTCCGGAACGTTCACCAACCCACGCCTCGCGCTCCACTCCGAGACCGGTGCGCAACTCCCAGGCAGAGCTCGGGGCATATGCAATGCCGCCATTGACGCCGAACGTTCGAAACGATCTCGTCTGCACCGCCGTGAACTCAGACTGATCGTCGGCGTCGGTCCACTCGTAGTCGTTATAGGTGTCGACATCGTATACCGCGAGGCTAGCGCTTCCAACGAAGTGCGTGGTTTCGGAGAGCGGCAACATTACTCCCGGTCGCACGACAATCGAGATACGCCGCGCAACGGCCTCGTATTCGTAGTCGTCAAGCCCTTCGCCCCAATCGTCATCCGTATGGAATTCGTCGGTCGAGACGAGGGAGTCGGCCTCGCCGTCTCCGTCGGTGTCGGCGAAATAGTACGGTAGGAGTCTCCACGTCGAAAAATCGCCGGAAACACCGAGGCTAAGGAACCCGTCTCCTACTGGCAGCCGCAGGCTGGGAGTCAAACCGATTCGTTGAGAGGTCCTGTCTCGATCGTCAAGCTCATCCCCGTGAGTTGCATCGTAGAAGGTATCACCGTCCTCGGTAATCCGGCGACCCAGGACATCAGCCGGTTGACGATCGTACTGTCCCGAGAGCCGAAGTCCGAAGTCGAGGGCATCGAGATCGAAAGCGAGAAAGCCTTCGCCGGAGATACCCCAGCGGCGATTGGTCACCTCGGTCTCTGTCCTGTCCTGTCCGTCGAACTCGTATCCATCCAGCTCGACCTCTTCCTCGGAGTTCTGGCGATTGAAGGCTACGCCACCTCCGTAGGTCGCGTTCGCCACAGGGACAAAGGTTCGCGCCCCCAATGCCCAGATATTCGCGAACGAACCTGTCTCGGTTTCGGTGCCACCGGCTTCGTTCGGAGAATCCTCCGTACCCGTCACAACGGTCTCGGAACCGCCGAGCTGGGCAAACGCAAACGGCACGAGGTATAAGCCCTCAATGTCGACCAATACGGAAGGATTCTCGCGGTATTGGATCTCCGGATAGAGTCCGCGCAACGGGCTTCCCTCCGGCATCGCCCAGTCCTCGATAAGAAACGGATCAACGGGCTCGCGCGCGAACAGCGACCCCGTGAACCCGACAAAAAGCACCAGCATTCCCACCATTACGATGATCGAGTAAGAACTTCGCTTCATACGTGTCGTCCCCTTCGTGCACTGAACAAAGTCAGTGGATATTTTTTATTGACGTTACACGTAAAAGGTTGCGCAGTCAATGGTGCCTAACGGACCAAGCTGCATAAACATCGATACAAGCAGTCGATCTCACGTACTCAGCCGTAATCGGCCGTTTCTTCCTGCTGAATGTTACCGGGGTTGGCGATCTCCATGAGCAAATTGCGGCCGTACTGAGGGGGGTCAGTACCGACCCGTGGAAGACAGCCACGGCCGGATGTTTGAGGTGTAGGCTACCGCTCCCACTCGCTCGGGGAGAAGGCGTCGAGCGTTTCCGGTTCACGCACCGCGCCGGGATGCGGCGGCAACTCCTCGATCCGGTACTTGCGGCGTTGCGGTACAACTCGCACGAACCCACCGGGACGCTCGATCTCTACAGATTCGCCTTTCTCGATGCACTCGTCGAGCAGTCGAAACAGGTTCTTGCGGAACTCCGTCGCGCTTACTTTCCTGGTCGATTCCATACGATCATTCCTTGAGGGCGTTGAGAGCCGCTTCGGGAGACCGCTCGATGATCCGCAGAAGCGCTTTTGCCGCCCCTCCCGGATAGCGCCGACCCTGCTCC
>PUOG01000280.1 GCA_003552745.1 Spirochaetaceae bacterium | reverse complement strand
GCGCCGCTCGAGGCCGATCTCCATTTTGTGGAACTCTTCGCGCGTCTCATCAATGGAGATTTTGACGATGTTCAGGTCCTTTGCCTTCGACAACGCGCGTGATACACTGGCCACACTGATGTTCAGCTGCTCGGCTATCTGTCGCTGGTTCATGTCCTCCACGTAATAGAGCCGAGCAATCTTCGCGAACAGATCTCGTCTCGCGTTGCTGTTTTCGGTGGTGGACTCAAAATCCATTTCGGTACTCATGGTGCATTATCTCCTCAGCGCATAGTAGCGTCCGCTGTATAGAAAACAACGAAGCAGCACGTCGGCTACAGACATAGCTGCAATTCTTACCGCTCTTTTTCCTGTCGGGTAAACGTCGCCGCATCATGCCATACTTCGTGAAGCGTGACAAGCTTGTCCTTGCTTCCGCGTGGCGTTATCCGCTCCCGCTCTCCACGATGAATTTATCGATAGTGTGGTGATCGCGTAAAGTATATTCGAGAAACCATTGCGCCCGGTGACGTTACCTCAGGCGCGGACGCGCACCGGGCGCCTGCAACCGCCGCAGTCGCTCGATTCGCCGTTCCATCGGCGGATGGGTCGAAAAGAGCGAGCTCATGCCTCCGCCGGAGAGCGGATTCACGATGAACATGTGACTCGCCGCCTCGTTGACCTGCATTCGCGACGAGCGCGCCGTCCGGTCGAGCTTCTGCAATGCGCTCACCAAGCCGGCCGGCGACCCTGCGATCGTGGCGGCGGTGCGATCGGCGGCAAACTCCCGGCTGCGCGAGACCGCCATACGGATCAGCATGGCGGCGATGGGAGCGAGGATGATGGCGAGAAGCATCGCGATCGGATTTCCGCCGCGTCCACGCCCGCCACCGAGCAGCATTCCGTAGGTCCCGATCCGCGCAATCGCGGTCAATGCTCCCGCCATGACCGCAGCGACGGTGCTGATCAACGTATCGCGGTTGCGAATGTGGGCGAGCTCGTGCGCGATCACCCCCTCTATCTCCTCGGCATCGAGGTGTCGCAGCAGTCCTTCGGTCACCGCGACCGCCGAGTTCCTCGGACTTCGACCGGTAGCGAATGCGTTCGGCTGTTGTGAAGGGGTCAGGTAGAGCCGCGGCACCGGAAGCTTCGCTCGAGTGCACAAACGCTCCACCATCTCATGGAGCTTCGGAGCCCGGCTGCGCGGCAGCGGCTGGGAGCGGGTCATGCGGATGGCGATGCGATCGGAGTTCCACCACGTGAAGATGTTCAGCAGCACGGCAAAGACCAGTGCGAAGATCAAGCCGGCTTCACCGGCGATCGCACCGCCTGCCAGCACGAGAAGCACCGTCAGAAGTGTCATTAGAAACAGCGTCTTGATGTGATTCATACTCCTCCCAAAGATACAAAGCCATGAAGCGCGAAGGAAGGGGCCGAAGCGCCGTCGCCTTAATCCGGCTCGGCCAGATACGGTCCCCACACCCAGCCGTCGTGGCTTCCGGCGCTCACCCGGTACCACACTCCGTCGGTGCCGTCGCGCGAGTCGATGCGGCCCCACGGTTCGATCGCCTGCACTCGACGGCCGCGCTCTATCTCGCCGATTTGGGATCCGCCGGGAGCGTCGTAGACGTCGATCTGCTCCTCGGCAACCACGAGCCTCCGCGGCAGAACATCTTCCCAGATTGTACGGGCGGCGCTCGACCGCACGAACCGGCCGCTTCGCAGCGCGTATTCACCGACAGCGACCCGGTAATGCCGTCGATCTCCGCCGGCCGGTGTGCTGCGCAGTACCTCTTCGCGAATTCTCGTCGGACTACGTCCCTCAAAGGAGTGCCACGCCCGATACTCGAGCCCGTTCGGATATGCGAGCTCCTCGATCAGATAGGCCACCAGCTCGAGTGAGTCGTCGGCGGGACGCAGGAAGACCCGCGCGGTAGCCGGCTCCATATACGGGTTATTCAGGGAGATGATGAGCCGCACCTCGATTTCGATCAGGTGCTCGGAGAGCTGCTCAACCCAGGTGGATTGTGCCGCGACCGGCGTTGCCGGGAGCGCCGGCAGTTGCGTCGCATACGGCTCCTCGTCCCCTTCGAGCCGGAGATTCATCTCGTAGAGCGTGCCGAGGTCTATGACGAACCGTCTGTCATCGAGTTGCACGAAGAGATTCCCGTAGGAGAGAGAGGCGCTCCACACGGTTGCCTCATAGCGATCGGAATCGCTCTCCATGAGCGCGAACGGTATCTCTTCCTCTCTTTCGAGACGTCCCAACCGAACGAGATCGCTCTCGTCGGAGTCATAGTCGGAGTCATAGAGGAGAACGTACTCCCCGAAACCGGCAGCCTCCAGCGCCTCGTCGGTGGCGATGAGGTGGGCGCCTTCCTCCCCGGCGCGAAGCTCCTCCGGCAATAACTCGGGAAAGCGTTCGTAGCGGGCGTGGTCGACCGCCTCCGGAGGCGCTGCTTCGAGCGCATTCGGTTCGAAAACCGCGTCCGCGTTCGGGATCAGGATGAGCCCGTCGCGGGTTTCGCTCGGAAGCGTTTCGCCGGCAGCGGCCGCAGCCACGAACATGAGGATCAGCAGCGCGGCAAAGGCGGTCCGGATCGAATCGTCGCGTGCGCCGGTGGCTCCAGTCATCTCGGCGCCTCCCGATGCCCGCCGTGGAGTCGGTAAAACGGCCCGACTCCGAGATGTGCCATGAGCTCGAGCTCTTCGATCGCCACGATTGCGCGGCGGCGCTCATCATCATTTAAGGAAAGTGTCCGGAACTCGTCGATGTCGAGCTGCATCGTGTTGCCGGCCGCATCGACGACGAGATCGAGGGCGAGATCTTCGGCCGCGACGCTCGTCGCGTCGATCACCGCCGGGCGGGTGATGTTGCAGTAGAATCCGCGAAGCAATCCGCCGGGAGAGTAGATCTCGAAAATGTTGAAGTGACGCGAGCTCCAGAAGTGCTCGAGCATTCGGTCGCCGTGCTCGAGCGTGAAGAGTTCGACGTCGGCGCGGTCGAGTGCGAAGTGAGCCTCTACGAGTGCGTATCCCCAACGGAAATCGAGCACGAGCGGTGTGGCCTTGTAGCGGATCTTTTCGACGCCGTGAACGTCGAGTTTCACCACATCGATTGATTGTCGCATTGCACCTCGCGGAAGACTATGGAGGTGGTCGTCGGGAAGGTCAACGCGTGCGGCCGGGCGTTGTGGTGCGGCCGGCCGCTGCCGCGCGGGCGTCAGCTGTCGTATGAGCGTCCGCCGCCATGCGGGGGGCCGCGCCACCTCCGAATCCACATAGTATATTATATGTATGGCCGGCGACGATGATAGCATCGACCGTCGTGACCGACGGAGCGATGCCGAACCGGAAAGAGCGACTCACCACGCGGGCGGGATCGAGGATAGCGGTGCGCACACTGCTCCCTCCGGGAACACCGATAATCGTGCCCGCCGCCGCCAGCGCTGGTACACGTATCCGATTACGAACTTCTACCCCGGCTACAGCAATAGCGTCGGTCGGCTCGATCGCATCGCACCGATCTCCTCGGTACGCATGCAGCGGGTACTCCCGCGCTACCACATGTCGACCGAGCAGACGCGAACGAGCAGGCTCGGGCCGCCGCTTATCGACTATCCGGTCAGCGTGGAGCTCTCCGGGGAGTACGGCTCGCCGTTCAGCCGGATGGCGGAGGAGAGTAGACCGTTCGCTGCCGCCGGCGGAGCGCGGGCCGAAGAAACGGGCGATGAACAGGACGGTGTGGAGGGCGCCGCCGCCGCCGGCGGAGCTCCCGGCGGGCAATCCACGCGCTGGCGAGCAACCGACGAATCCGAGGAGATCGATGACGATTCGCGGGGGCGGATCGTCGACGTCGAGGCGTGAGCTGCCGGCGGTCGCAGCGCTCCGATTCGCGCCGCCACAGCACGACGAGCGCGCTCGAGCCGTCGACATCTTGCGGTGAATCGCCGCTTCGCCGTACGCTGTCGGGCACCGTGAACCGATCAAGTGCAAAGAGTGCGCCCGCCGGGGCGCTTCGTGCCTCCGCGAAGAGTCTGCATCACCATTTTCTCGAGCAGTGCCACGCACCGTTCGGAATCGTGCGCACCGTTTCCCCGTGGACCTGGGTTCAGGTGCACCCCGATCTGCCGGTTCGCGTCTATCCCACCGAGTACTCGGTCGACGCGGACGAGCATTCGTCGGTAGAGGTGGTACTCGACGATATCCGCAGCCAGCGAAATCCGTCGGAGATCCGCTGGCTTCTGTGGGAGCCGCCGCGTCGAGAGACTCTCCGTGCGGCGCTGGAAAGGGCACGGCTGTCGCATCGCGGCGACTTTCCGGCGATGAGCGGGTCACTGCAACGGGTCGAGCGAGAAGAGACTCACGACGACGCGACTCGCGCCGCCGCGCGCGAGGAGCTCGACGTGCGCCCGGTGCGCGTGGCGGCGGAAGCGGAGGAGTGGGTGCGCATCTACACCGAAGCGAACGAGTACGACGGGACTACGACCGAGGGATTCCTCGAGGCATTGCCGGAGGCGTGGCGACGGCGTACCGACAGTGAATGGTTTCTCGGTTACCGGGGTGAAAACGCTGTGACCTGCGCGAAGCTTCGTTTCGAGCCGCCGTTCGACGGCGGCGAACGGTACGCCGGAATCTATCAGCTCGCGACCCGTCACGCGCATCGCGGGAACGGTTATGGCGGCGCGGTTATGGCCGATCTCATGGATCGTGCCGCCGCACGCGGCTGCACGCGGGCGCTCCTGCAGGCCGAGATGGAGGCGCAGCGGCTCTATGAACGGCTCGGTTACTCCGTCGACAGTGCGCTCGTCGTCTACGAGTTAAAGGGGTGATCGCATGCCGAAGATCGCGTTCGTGACCGGCGGTACCGGTTTTATCGGTAGCCACCTCGTCGATCGATTGCTTGCCGAGGGGTGGGACGAGGTGCGATGTCTCGTCCGTCGCGACCCCAAGTGGCTCCGCGGCAAGCCGGTGGTTCGGGTGCCCGGTACTCTCGATGACTTTGCACGGTTCGCCCCGCCGCCGGCGGCCACCGGCGGGGTGGCGATCCACGGAGCGGCCACCGGCGAGGCGGCGATTCGCGGTACGCCCGGCGGCGCGCTGCCGGCGAGCACGGCCGCTCCGCCTCCTCATCTCGACGACCTCCGGCGCGCGCTCTCCGATGTCACGCACATCTTCCATTTCGCCGCGCTCACGCGGGCCAGGAGCTGGAATGAGTTCATGACCACGAATGTACTCGCCCCGGTCGGACTTCTCGAGTGCGCCGTCGAGGTCTCAACGCGCCTCGAACGCGCGGTGGTGGCCGGCAGTCTTGCGGTCGTCGGAAGGGCCGTCGAGGGGGTGGCAGACGAGAGCGCGCCCATGCAGCCGGTGAGCGCCTATGGGCGCAGCAAGGCCGAGCTCGAGCGCGCGATCGGAGCCCCGTCGGATCCGCAGTCGCTGCACGCGCGTCTGCCGATCGCGGTCGTTCGACCTCCGGCGGTCTACGGTCCGCGCGAGCGGGACATCTACACCTATTTCCGCGCCGCCTCCCGCGGAGTGTGTGCGGTACCGATCGACCGCCGCCGCCGACTGAGCCTCGTCCACGTGCACGATGTCGTCGCCGGTAGCATGCTCGCCGCCGAACACCCGGCCGCCGGCGGCGGAACATACTTCCTCGGTCCTCCGGATACGGTCGGGTGGCTCGACTTTGCCCGCGAGGTTCGCTCCGCGGTCACCGACCAGCTGCGGCGCCCGGTCGTGACGGTGCCGGTACCGCGGCCGATCTTCCGCGCCGCCGGTGCGCTTGTCGAGGATGTCGCCTCGGCGTTCGGGTTATTCCCTCCTTTCCACCGCGAGAAGGCCGCGGAGATGGTCGACGCGTGTGCCGCGTGTTCGAGCGATGCGGCGATAGCGGAGCTCGGATACAGCCCCAACGTCGAAATCGCCGAAGGGGTGCCCGAGACGCTCGCCTGGTATCGGGCAAACGGTTTCCTTTAGAGCCGACGGTTTGAAATGTGCCTTGCGAGTTACTACACTGTGAGGTACGAGGAGGTTTTCCGCGTATGACAAACGGAATTGCACAGGCATCTACCGCGATGCATCAAGCTCAGCT
>PUOG01000111.1 GCA_003552745.1 Spirochaetaceae bacterium | reverse complement strand
GGATGGATGCTGCGAGAGATCGGAAAGCGCGATCTGCGCGCCGAGGAACGTTTTCTTTCCATACGGTACCGCCGAATGCCGCGCACCATGCTCCGCTACGCGGTGGAACGATTCCCCGAAGAGCGCCGGCGGCAGTACCTCCGGGGAGACGTGGGCAGCTGACGGACCGTTTGCCGTGAATGGCGCCGAATTGACCTGATTCCCCGACTGCCGGGACCCGCCCAACCGGAACCGCACCCTCTCCACGTGCTCGCAACCGTGCGCTATAGTAGGACTTCGATGATTCCGATTCAGGACAGTGTCCCGGTGCGCTATCCGCCGGTCGGGACCTACACGCTTGTCGGTGCGAACGTGCTCATCTTTCTTTATCAAGCGGCCCTTCCTGCGCGCGCGCTGGCCCGATTCTGGGCCGAGTTCGCCCTGATCCCGGCACGCTACTTCGGAGAGATCGCCGAGGTCGCTCCGGCGACAGGCGTACTCGACTATCTGCCGTTACTGTCCAACACCTTTCTCCACGGCGGATGGACGCACTTGATTCTGAACATGTGGACGCTCTGGATCTTCGGTCCGGGGGTCGAAGACCGGCTCGGTACGCTGCGCTTCTTCATCTTCTACCTCGCCGCAGGAATTGCCGCCTCCTCGGCTCATGCGATTGTAAACCCCGGCTCCACCATTCCCGCGCTCGGCGCCTCCGGAGCGATTGCCGGAGTGATCGGCTGCTACGTGCGGATGTTCCCCTTCGCGCGGCTGGTCATGCTCGTGCCGATACTGTTCTTCCCGTTCTTCTTCGAAATACCTGCGATCATCTTTGCCGTCTTCTGGTTCATGACCCAGATCGTGCCGGGCATCACCTCTCTGTTGATGCCCGCCGCCGGTGGCGGCATCGCCTGGTGGGCGCACATCGGCGGCTTCGTCGCCGGATGGGTATTGACTCCGATTGTCCGGCGTTCGGTGCGCCACTACCGCCGGTTCCACCGCGACGAAGGATTTTACGGCTTTCTGCCGGACGGACGCCGGCGAAGAGGAGGGAGACCGTGGGCATAGGCGAACTGTTTCTGCTTTTCCTTATCCTTGCGGCTATCCAGCCGGTGCTCCGCAAGCACTTCCTCGAGACGATGCGTACGCGCAAGATCGCACAGATCGAGCGGGAGCGCGGCACCCGCGTGATCCCGCTCATCTACCGGCAGGAGAGTATGAACCTTCTCGGTTTCCCGCTCGTGCGATTGCTCGACATGCACGAGCCCGAGGAAGTGCTGCGGGCTATTCATCTCTCTGATGATGATACTTCCCTCGACATCGTGCTGCACGCTCGCTCGCGACTCGACCTCCCCGCGCTGCAAATCGCCCGCGCGGTCGCCGCGCACCCCGGCAACGTTAGCGTCCTTGTACCGTACCGTGCGCACGCCGGTGCGACACTCATCGCGCTTGCCGCCGACCGGATCGTGATGTGTCGGCATTCGGTGCTCGTACCGGTCAAAGAGCGGCACCGATCCGCCGCCGCGGAGTTGCTTCGCACACATATGGACGAAGATGTCGCTCTCCGTATCGCCGAACAACTTGCCGGCGAAACCCGGCGCGATGATGGTCCGATCTCCGCCGAACAGGCGCGTTCGCTCGGCCTGCCGGTCACCACCGATATGCCCGACGCTGTGCTCCAGCTCATGAGCCTGTACCCGCAGCCACTCCGCCGGTGGAGCGGCGGACGCCACCGTTTGCCGCGGCGTCGGGCGGGGTAGTGTAGAGGCATGGTTGGAGATGACACCGGACCGCAGTCGATCGGCAGTCGCATTCACGTAATCGGGAACAGCTGCGCGGGAAAGAGCACGGTCGCGGAGCGGTTGTCACGCCTCCTCGATGCGGCAGCTGCTGCTGCGCGTGATCAGGCGGTCGTGGCGTCGCTCACGCTCGAAGGAGCTGCTCTGGGGCACGAACTACGAGCGATTCTGGCCGCACTTAATGGTGTGGCGGAAAGAAGAGTCGCTCATCTGGTGGATCGTGACGCAACATCGGCGCAAGCGCCGCGCCATGCTCGAATACATGTCCGCACCGCAGTGGTCGCATATTCGGTTCGTCCGGCTTACCTCGTCCGCCGGGATCGAGGAGTATGTGCGGAGAGTCGAGCGGGCGGCCGGCACCCGCACCGCGACGAAGCATAAAGCGTGTGCCGAAACAAACGCATTTCGAAATTTCTAAGCGGTGCCGGGTTTCGTCAACCCGGTTTATGCGTCAGTGTTCGTGCCTCAGAGTGAGCTCCGTCATCCGGAAGCCTGCCGCAAGCGCTTCAGCCGGTCGAGCGCGCCGGGGACCGCCCGCCATGCCGGCTGAGCACCATCGGCGTAGATGATCGCTTCGTCCTCGTCGCCGGGGCTGTAGTACGGCGGTGGCGCCGGAAGATGGCGGGAGAGCAGGTATCGAGGAACATGCGGATTCGCTTCGAGCGCCTTCTTCAGAAGCTCGTCGGCGTCGTCGTCGAGGGCGACAGCGGTGAGTGCCGCATTCCAGATCGGCGCCGCGAAGAGCTCGTCGCCGGAAACATCGCCGAGGGCGCGCTGCGCGTCACGATACCGACCCGCCAGCAGCAGCGCTGGAACGTAATACAGGCGCGCGCCGATTCCATCCTCCGGATCGAAATCCAGCAGGTACTCGTACTCATCGAGCGCCTCGTCAAGCCGGCCGAGCGACCGGAGCATCTCCGCGCGGATGAAATGCAGACGCAGAACGTCGCGAAAGAGGTGGTCGGCCCACGGGGAGACACCGTCGGGCAGGTCCGGTTCGCGGTCCCGCGTCGCCGCTATGCCGGTTTCCACGATTGCGAGAGCGAGTTGGGGTTGTCGCTCGTAAAGTCGCGCCCACACGACATAGGCGTCCGGCTCGTTCGGACAACGTTCGATCGCACGCAGGCAGTAGCGCTCGATCGAAAAATCTTCGCTGCCGTCGATCCGTCCTCCCGGGTCGCCGTGTACCGCGTCCATCAGTCGGGAGGCGGCAGCTTCCGGCGGCATGGCAGCTCTGCGCGGTGGATCGACGTGCCAGCGGAAGATGCGGTCGAAGCGCTCGGTGCGCCGCCAGCGACCGAACCCGATATACACATACCGGCGAGTCCGGACCGGAGGCGTAAACGGTGGGCCCGGCTCCACGAGGCCGAATGGAACGGCGAACCGTTCGAAGAACCGCAGTGCGACCGCATTACCAAGCTCTTCGGGCGGTATGTAGCCGCCGAGATCCACGGCATGAATCAGCTCGGCGAAGTCTTCCTCGTACAGATAGTGCTGTGTCGAATCGCGCGCGGCAAACAGCAGTAGCGGCAGGGCAGCGGCGATCGCCCCGTCGTCCTCGTACCCGTCGAAGCGGTGCAGCACTTCGGGGCGGCGAAGATGCGCCTCCGTGAGGCGTCTGTACACCTCCGCCCACGTGCCGCAGTCCAGTGCCGACCGACCCGCTTTCGTCAATCGGAACGCGCGATTGCGTAACGCGAGTAGCCCCGCCTGCTGCGCGAGTTTCCGGATCCAGGATAACACAGGACTGTCGTCTTCGCGGTTCACGCGGATGAAATCGCGCTCGGCGTTGGAAAAAGCCCCGGTGAAGAGTTCCTTTACCACCGCCTGCGGGAGGTTCCCTTTGGCGGTCGCTTTCAGCGGCTCGCGCTCGCCCACCGCTCGAAGCAACGCAAGCGTAAACCGGAGCACCGGAATCTCATCCTCCTCACCGGGATCGAGCGCCGGGACGATCTCGAAAATCTCCGCGTACTGTTCGGGATCTCCGGATATCAGCGCAGCGATGCGGTCACCGGAGAGTCCGAGGTCGTGCAGAAACAGCCCCGGAAACCGCTCTTCGGCAGCGTTCGGCGACTCCCGGTTCGACTCGTTACTATTCGATGATGGCATTATCATCTCCGGTTCGCCGCGATCTCAATTCGCGTGGCCGCACTTCAATACACACTATACGCCACACTCCACCCTATCACGGCCGTTGCGCTTGGCCCGGTATAGCGCATCGTCGGCACGGTGGTACGCTGAATCGGGGCCGGAGTCGTCGGCGATGAGAGAGGTCACGCCGATGCTGATGGTGAGTGTCGGCAGCGCCGGCAGTTCGGGGAACGGTCCGAATCCGGCGGCGACGGCTCGCCGGATGCGTTCGGCAAGGTGCGCCGCGCCGTCGATGGATGTGCTCGGAAGCAACACCGCGAACTCCTCACCGCCGAAACGCGCCGGGATATCGGTGTCGCGAAGCTCGGATCGGATCACACCGGCAACCGCCTGCAGGACCGCATCTCCGGTAGGGTGGCCGTAGGTGTCATTGACATTCTTGAAGTAGTCGAGGTCGAGCAGTGCCACGCACGATTGTCCGCCACTTCTACGGATCAGCGACACTTCCCGCTCCACGTACTCGGTAAAGCTGAGTCGGTTGTAGAGGCCGGTCAGAGCATCTTCTCCCGCGATCGTTTCGAGCTTTCGCGTCTGGGAAGCGATCCGTTTTCGGGCGGCGAGAATGACCGTGAGCGTCAATGCGTACAGCGACGCGGTGAGCACGCCGCCGCCGACCAGGGTGCGGATAGACATCTCCCTGATCCTTTCGTTCACGATGTCGCCAGTCTTCTCGATAACGATGAAGGTATCCCACGGCTTGGAGTAGCGAGCCCACAGCAGCGACCCGGTTGGTCCGTCGGGCATGAACCGACGACCGGCTATGCCCTCGGTACCATCAACCTCTTCGGTGATCGCAACTGTGGATACATCATCTATGCACCCCGGTC
This sequence comes from Spirochaetaceae bacterium, assembly GCA_003552745.1. Taxonomy (GTDB): domain Bacteria; phylum Spirochaetota; class Spirochaetia; order DSM-27196; family SKKC01; genus SLAN01. Next base: position 1,339 of record PUOG01000111.1, on the reverse strand, counting down.
GTTTCAGGAGGTTCCGGTTCGAAGCGTAAACTAACTGGCCGTCGCTCCGCGCGAGAAAGACGTTGATGCCGGGAAGTTCACCGTAGGAGTGGAGCACGCGCGAGAATTCCGTTGCTTCGACCCCTCCGCCGGTTATCCCGAGGAACGACCCGTCGGCATCGCGGATCGAGACGTTGACCCACATCCCGATTCGACCGGTTTCCGGAAAGTACCACGTGTCGATGTTCGCTTCGGGCATCGTTTCGCGATAGAGGTAATACCAACCGTCGCGCTCCCAGTTGTCCCGGGACATTCCGACGGTGCGACCGTCGGTGCCGTAGTAGGTCTCGCTGCGATCGCTCACGATGCCGGCATCCATCATGCCGTGCCGCGCCCGAATTCCTTCCAGGAAGGCGCGAAGCTCCTCCTCATCCTCCTCGCCACCGAATATCCAGTCACGGAGGAAGTCGCCGCGCAACAGCTCATGTCCAACTTGCTGATACTTTGCTGCCGTGCGGTCAAGGTTTGCCGAAACGGCCATACCGATGGCCGGCAGCTCGTGGTCGGCGATGAACGATCGAATCCGCTGTCTCTCCCGAACGGCGTTGAAGAGCGTCAGCGCGACAAACCCGAGGAGGACGACGAGACTCAGTGCAGTAAAGAGGCGCGTATTCACTTGCTGAATCCCCGACCGAACGTGTGCCTCGTCGACATTATGGTGGCGGTGTGGGGGTGTCAATGGTGATCGGTCGTCACCGACGATAATTCGGGTATTGGAGAGCGTGTCTCGGACGCCGGCACCGCTGATCTCCGGTACATATTGGGGCTAAGTGGGCGTGGCGATCCTCGATGCGTATGCCGATTACGCGCGGCGCACCCGCCACCGCCTGGTGCCGGGCGTCTGGTAGGTGTCTTCTCGCGCCTGGAGAAGGGAAGGTCGCTATCGCTCGATCCCTCCTTCGTATACCCGTACCTTCGAGAGGCGCCATGCGAACAGCGTGTCGAAGACAAATAGAAAGAGGCCTTGCACGACGATCGCCGCACCCCAACCCGGATACGATTCGTACATCGGTCCGCTCGAAAGCTGTGTGAGAAAGAGTCCGAACATCATATAGCCAACATCGAGCCCGCCGTTGAACAGCAAAACCTTCTCCATCCGATGTGCTTCCCCGATTTCCGCGGCCACGCTCGTCGGTTCGATATTGCGCCCCAGCCTGCGCAGTCCCATAGCCGCTATCACGAGGTTCACGACGTTCCAGAAAGCGGTCATCTCCCAGAAGCTTTGAAAACCGATGCCCGGCACGAGACGGAGCACTGCTGCGAGCACGATGTTACCGATCGCCCAGTACAGGAGTACATG
>PUOG01000321.1 GCA_003552745.1 Spirochaetaceae bacterium | reverse complement strand
GGTCGGTGCTCTCGAGAACGTAGCTGTACACCCCGTCGTCGGCGAAATCGCCGTCGTCGGTCTGACCGTCCCATGTAACCGGCTCCGGCGAACCGTTCGTCCAGCGCCATGTGCGGACTGTCTCGCCCTCGCTGCCGACGATTCGTCCGGTCCATTCAACCTCTTCGCTTCCCTCCTGTTCGATCGGAAAGTAGTCACGGCTACCGTCGTCGTTCGGTGAGAATATCCGGTCGGCGCCGAACGGCGTGGTGATCCGCGCATTCGGTGGTGTCGTATCAACCGAGACCTCGTGGGTCTGCGACCGACCCTCGTTTCCGTTATCGTCCCACGCGTACAACGCGAAACGATACAGACCGTCGGGAACAACCCCTCCGGCATCCGAGCGTCCGTTCCAGCGGATACTCTCCGGCACATCGATACCGGTATCCACCCGGGTAAGTCGTTCGAAGAAGGTATTGATGTTTCGCTCCGTCGGAGGCTCGGTACGGTTCTGAATCGTTCGGACAACCTCGCCGTCCTCATTCTCGATGCGGAGCTCGTACCCGGTGATAAGACCATCGTCGGTAATCGAGATGGGAAGCGTGAGATCGTCATTCACGCCGGAGTTATTCGGTCCGATGTAGAGGTGTTCCGGATAGTCGATATGAACATCGGGTGGTGTCTCGTCGGTAACTCCGAGCGGGATATTGACACCGGTCCCGAGCGCCCACGCGCTGCCGTACAGCGGTCGAGCAGCGAGACGCGTACGAACTTCGCTGCGGTCCCACCCACGGCGAGCGATCAGTGAATCGTCGGCGGTGCGATCGCGGAGATCGGTACCGAAGTTGACCGAGATCCCGAAAGACGGCAGGAGACTTCTACTCGGACGATCCTGTTCGATTATCTCGCGGGCGCTCGCGCCCCACCCTGCGTTGATGTCTACCCGGTCGAACAACGATAGCGTTGTTCCGATATCGAGGCGTCCATCCTGGAATGTCGGAGCACTGACGTCGCTACTGAACTCGAGTGTGACCTGATCGGTGTCAATCAGCGGCAAAGCGAGACCAACCGCCGGCGTGAAAACGCTCGGCTGGGCGCTACTCCCTTCGAAGGGGCGATAGCCGTAACCGATATCACGAAACGCTACGCCGAGCCTGGCATTATCGATTCCCAGCAGGCGTTGCGGGGTGTAGAGCATGCCGAGATCGAGTGTCGCGCCGAGCGCGAGCCGGTCATCGGTTCCGCCGAAATCTAAGTTGACCCCGGCACCGACCGAGAGATCGTCCCATACATCGCGTGCGTAGCTGAATTTCGTTCCAACCGTTGTTCCGAGATTGTAGTCCGGGAGCGTCGCCGTGAGAAAACTCAGCCCGCCGGTGAAGGAGCCGTAGCGCGTCGGCAGCATTCCGCCGAGACTGACTCCGTGTCCTTCCCAACCCTGGCCGTCGCGACCGAAACCGGTTATGCCGGTGTAACTCAGGTCGATTACGGGACGCTCGGCTCCTCCGGCAGCCGCCGGGTTTACCGCGTCGGCTCGCGGAGAGTCCAGAGATGTAACCGACGCGCCTCTGCCGAGATTGTGAGGCGAGAGAAAAAGCGGCGAATCCTCTGCGCCGGGTGGTGGATTGAACTGCGCAGCTGCCGGTACGGTTAATGGAAGGGCGAGAATCACCGCGCAGATCGTGATCGCAGTGAATCGCGCCGGATGCCTCGGTGCGCTGACCGCATTTTTCGTGATGCTTTTACGATTCAAGTCTGGTTCCCCTGCTCGCGGCCGTGGATTTGCTCGAGCTCTTCGATCGAAAGGTGACGCTGCACGGCCTTTTCCAAGTCGTTCAACACGGCTCGACAGCCTCGGTTAAGCTGCGATTCGTGTCTCTTTAGAAAAACGTACAGGGCTGTCGCGTGGTTACCGGAAATTTCAACTTTCGGCTCCATACGACTCCCAATAGTAGCACTTCGAGGGAGTGAATACCCAGAGCGACTTACAGTTCGTAGCGTTCGCCTTCGCGTGCGAGATCGACATGGAGTGTTGTGTTTCCGCTTCTCTGTGCGTACCAGCGGGCGGCATGCAGATTTCGATCGAGCTTCCGGTCGTCGTACTGCGGCTCATGATGGAAAAGGTAAAGCGTCGATATGTTCCAGCCGGTTGCGAAATCTACGCCGAGGCTATAGCTGGAATGACCCCAGTCGTATTTCTCTATCGCCTCCCCGAGCGTATACTGCGCGTCGAGGATGAGTACATCGGCATTGCCGAAGAATCGTCGGTTCCGCTCGCTGCGATTGAATTCATCCTCACCGAGTGCGACGTCCGGTGAAAAGACGATGCTCTTACCGTGTTCCTCGACGCGATAGGCGAACGCGCCGCCCGGATGGGAAACCGGAAGCCACGTAATGCGCGCGTCGCCGAGCTCGAGCTCCCCATCTTCCGGAAGCGTCTTGAACTCGAGGTTCGCCTGCATTGTGCCCTCCATGGTCACCGGAAAGTATGGGTGCCGCATCTGGTCGATTATGACACTCCGGAAATCGGGCACGGGGCTATAAAAGCGAACGGTAAAGCTCGGGAGATAGCATGGAATGAAGAATGGCAGCCCCTGCAGGTGATCGTAGTGGAAGTGGGTGAAGAAGAGATGGTAGGTGTCAGGACCTTCGCCGGCCTGCATACGCTTTCGCGCGAGCTCGCGCAAGCCCGATCCTGCGTCAAAAACGAGTGTCGTACCGTCGGACAGCTCGATCTCGAAACAGGTCGTATTCCCTCCCGGTGTTCCGAAGAGCCAGGCGGGAAGTGAGTCGAGAAATGCTTCACGATGGGCCGGCGAGCTGAGATCCGTTGGTCGTATCCGGCCCACCACAGCGGAGATTTTCTGCTTTACCTGTTCCGAAGTCATCGGGGTGGGGACAGAACCCCTCGCACCCCAGAAGGTATAGTGCACGCTACCCCTCCAACTCTATCGAAGTCACTCAAGCTCGTACGTGGCCGGCTGCTCGTTCGCCCGAGCATCAAGCCACTCGAGCACCGTCTGCCCGCTGTGCCGTGCCCCAACGTTTATACCGGGACAGTGTCGAGCCTCCTTACTCCAATTATCGGCATTTTCGAGCACGGCAGGCCAGAATGGATAGCTTCGGCATTGCAACGGACGAACCGGATAGACGCTGCACCGGCCATCGCGGAAGAACACGCAGTCGAAGTTCTCCTGTTCACGGAGACTCGTTCGGGTGGTAATACCCAGATCGACCCGCTTACAGTACCGCTCGATGAACTCACCGGCCTCGAGACGAAACGCATCGGCCAGCCGCTCGATGTCACGTTTGGAAAGGAATACATAACCTGATTCGTGACGGCAACAATTAGAACACCGCGTGCAAGTAAAGTTGAGACCGTCTTCGAACCATTTCGGCATAACTGGTCTTCGGTTATGGGGCGAGAAGGATTCGAACCTTCGAAGGCGTACGCCGGCAGATTTACAGTCTGCTCCCTTTGGCCGCTCGGGCATCGCCCCGGAATGTGCTGAGCTTCGACGGACGGTAGCACCGCGGCGCATGCCTGTCAAGACGCAGTGCATTAACTTGTTCGATAACACGTGTTCGGCAACGGCTTGTCCCGGCGGCCGAATCCGGTTAATTTGGCAGACCGTAATGAAGGATTCGCTGTGTATGATATGCACGCGAATCGGGAGGTTTAGATGAACCGGAAGAAGTGCGATCTCACAGTGCGCGGACCGTCGGCTGTTGACCTTACACTCGAGGTTAATGGCCTCGACCGTCGGGTGCGAGTGGAGCCGAGAACTACGCTTCTCGATACACTGCGCGATCAACTCGCCCTTACGGGCGCCAAACGCGTGTGCGACCGGGGTGAATGCGGGGCGTGTACGGTGTTAGTCGATGGCGAGGCGGTATATGCCTGCATGACCCTTGCCGTCGAATGCGAGGGACGCTCGATTGTGACAATCGAGGGACTCGCAGGAGCCGAGAAGCTGCATCCGATTCAGCAGGCGTTCATCGAGGCCGACGCGCTACAGTGTGGCTTCTGCACATCGGGCCAGATACTCGCCGCCAAGGCGCTACTCGACCGAAATCCTCATCCCACGCCCGAAGAGATCCGACGCGGAGTCTCGGGGAATCTATGCCGCTGCGGCACCTACCCAAAGATCTTTCGTGCTGTGGAGCGCGCGGCGGATCTGATCGATCAGGAGAGCTGACGATGGCGATAATCAGAAAGCAGCAGGTCGAAGTTGAAGGGCGCTGGCACGAGGAAGAGGTAATCGTCGAGCAGGATGATCTCTCCCCGTGGGCGGATAAGCGACCGATGACGAACGTGGGCCGCGGCCGCCCGCGGACCGACGCTGATGCGAGAGTCACCGGAACGGCGAAGTACACCTACGACGTCGCCCTGCCGGGAATGCTTTGGGCCGGTATCCTCCATAGCCCGCATCCACACGCGCGCGTGAAATCGATCGATACCACACGGGCAGCGGCCCTTCCGGGGGTTCGATGCATCCTCACCCACGACGACACTCCTCTGCTTACCGACGTCGCACGCTTTCACGGCGAGGAAATCGCAGCGGTGGCGGCCGAGAGCGAGGCGATCCTTGCCGACGCGCTCGATCTGCTTAGCGTCGAATACGAGAAGTTGCCTTTTGTCGTGGATCCGGTCGCAGCGCTCGCCGAAGGCGCCGTTCAGATCCATCCCGAAAACGATCGCGGTGGAAACAGGGCCGCTCCGCCTACCGAATACTGCCGAGGCGATGTCGAACGCGGCTTCTCCGAAGCCGATGTGGTGGTCGAAGCCCGCTACCGCACGTCCGCGGCGGTTCACAACAGCTTGGAACCGCACGGCAGCGTTGCGATGTGGGAAAACGATCTGCTGACGGTGTGGGATACAACGCAGCACATTTTCGGGATACGCGCGGAGCTCGCCGAGAAGCTCTCCATCCCCCTGAACAAAGTACGGGTCATTTCGCAGTACATGGGCGGCGGCTTTGGAGCGAAGAACGATCTCTCCAAGGCAACCGCCCTCGCGGCGATCATGGCACGGAACACTCGACGGCCGGTCAAGCTTATGCTCACTCGCGAACAGGAGAATCTCTCCTCCGGGCACCGTCCGCCGGCTGTCGTCGACGTCGAGCTCGGCGCGCGAAAGGACGGAACACTGACTGCGATCAGGGCGCGTTCGATCACCACCTCCGGTGCGTACGGCAACTATGGGTTTTCGGTCTGCGGGCCGATGCAGGACCTCTATCGATGCGAGAACGTGCAGACTGTCCAGGAGAATGTCTTCATCAATACCGGCCCGTCGTGCGCATTCCGTGCTCCCGGCTTCTCGGAAGGAGCTTTTGCGCTCGAATCGGCGATGGACGAGCTCGCCGACACTCTCGGCATGGACCCTCTAGAGCTTCGCCTTGCCAATTACGCCGAATCGAATCAGGTCAGACAGATGCCGTATAGTGCCAAGCATCTGCGTGAATCGTATCGATCGGGAGCGGACGCGATCGGTTGGCACGAGCGTTCGAACGGCAGTGAGGGGCGGCTGCGGCGCGGAATCGGGATGGCGAGTCAGATCTGGGGAGGTGGTGGGGCCCCGCCGTCGTACGCGACGATGCGAGTGAATGCCGACGGCACGTTCGACCTGGCTACCGGCACGCAGGACCTCGGTACCGGGACGAAGACGGTCATGACCCAGGTGGCAGCCGAAGAGCTCGGAGTGGCCGAAGAGAAGATCCGGATAACGATCGGCGATACGCTCGCCTGCCCCTACTCGCTCCTCAGCGCCGGAAGCCTGACCGTTCCCTCGGTGAGCCCCGCGGTGCGCAATGCAGCCTCCGAGGTCAAGCGCCAGCTCCTCGATCTGGCCGCGGCTATGCTCGACAGCGATGCCGCGCAGCTCGATATCCGCAATGGTGAGGTGGTCGCGTGCCCCGGCGGAGAACGCAAGCTTACCGTTGATGAAGTGGCAGCGAAAGCCGGCAACTACATGATCATCGGTAAGGGAGCTCGCGGCCCGAATCCCACCGACAGCAGTGTAAACACCTTCGGGGTGCAGTTCGCGGAGGTGGAGGTGGACATCGGAACCGGCGAGGTCAGAGTCCTGCGGGTTGTCGCGGCACACGAGTTCGGCCGGGTGCTCAATCCTCTGACGCTTT
>PUOG01000296.1 GCA_003552745.1 Spirochaetaceae bacterium | reverse complement strand
CCGATATACTCCACCTCGGCGGCTCGTAGCGATTCCTTGTTGATCGGACCGGTTGCGATCGCCTGGATCTCGCCACTCATCGCGAGTGTCACCGCCCGCTCGATGTACTCGTACGCCGCCTTGCCGCACATCGCCTGAACGACACCCATTTGCAGCGCGTCCATATCGACATTGTCGAGATCGAGAACATCGATCGTGCCGTGCTCGCCGGCCGCTTCCGCCGGTTTGCTCACCGCCCTCACCACCGACGTCGCGCCCACGATTTCGCATGCCCGGCGCATGACCCCGGCATCTCCGATGGCCAGCGGAATGCATGCCTCGTAGACCTCGGCATGCTGCAACGCCTTCGCGGCGATCTCCGGGCCGATTCCCGCCGGATCGCCGATCGTAATTCCAATAATCGGTTTCACTCTATACCTCCGGGAGACACTATTCGCCGGCAATCGACGCTGTCTCCTGCTTCTCAATATCCTCTAAAAGGCTGCGAACGCAAAGGGTCGCCGCATCACTTCCCCCTACAATACCACCTTTGCTGATAATCCGAAGCCCCGCTCGTCGCCCGCCCACCAACGAACCTCGCGCGGCAAGCGGAATGACTTCTTTCTCGAGCGCAACCCCCTCGGCGAACGAGCTTTCGCAGAGCGCTACCGTAATGTCTCCTCCGCTCGCGAACACGCCCGCTATGGTCGCGACGGAATCGAGCATGCGCTCGGCCGCCGTGGCGATCCCACGGTTGATCCGGTTGGAAAGCTCCTCGGCATCCACACCGCGCCGCTCGGCCTCCTTCGCGAGGTCGAGGGTACGTGAGAGGTCGAGTCTATTCGAGCTGATGCAGAGGACCTCCGCATCGGTCGACTTGCGCGAAAGGCGATCGCATACGCGTGTGATCTCCCGCTCGGCCTGTTCGGGCTCACCTACTAACTCCTCGGCGCGCAGAAACTCCCACGAAACGTGGAGATTCTCGAACGCGTGCTGCAGCTGCTCGACCGTCGCGGATGTCACGCTGCCGACGCACATGAGCACGCGCGCACCCGGAGTGCGATCACGGCGAAAGACCGAGATCCGTCTTGCCACCGCCGCGGTATACGGGCCGGGATCGGCGGTCACCGTACGCAGACCACTTTCGATCATGCCGGCGGCGATCGTATCGAGATCGGCATCGGTGATCGCATCGAAGATCACCAGCGAACGAGTCGTATCTCCGATTGTCCGGAGAGCCTCGGCAACCGCGTCCGCCCCCGCATAGACGGTCTCGAGACCGATCGTTCGCACCGGATAGCGTGTCTGGTGCTCGACGATCTCGCGGATCACCGATGTCCGCACCGGCATCTTCGGGTCACGCGCCGCGTCGGTCTGCTGCAGGAGCACTCCATTCACGAGCAGATATCCGCCCACCGCGATCCGTCCCGCCTTCGGAAAGACCGGCACGATTACCGCGATTCGCGGCTCGTCGAACGAGTCGAGCAACGCATCGATCTCGCTTCCGATATTCCCTCGCAGCGTGCTGTCGATCCGTTTGTTATAGAGAACGACCTCCGATGAAACGAGATGCCCGGCCGCCTCGCTCACCCGCCGGTAGGCCTCGTCGCGGTGCACGCCCCGGCTGTCGGTCGGCACACTGACCGCATCGAAGCGTGACCGCTGCTCGGCGGTGATACGCTCCGGCCGGAAGAGCGTGCACGTCTGAAGCCCGACCTTCCGTAACAGCACCCCGGTCGCATTCGCTCCGGTCAGATCATCGGCGATAACACAACAGCGGATCATAACTCACCCGCACATCAAGAGTGCGATATCGTTTACATTCGTGCCGGTCGGACCGGTGCGAACCAGTGCGCCGACGGCATCCAGCGCGTGATACGCGTCGTTATCGGCGAGCATTTCATCCGGATTCAAGCCGGCCTCCCGCATACGCGAGGCGGTGGTTCCGTCCACGATCCCGCCTGCGGCGTCGTTCGGCCCGTCGGTACCGTCGGAGGCGAGAGCAAGAAATGCGACGTCCGGTAGACCGTCGAGAGCGATCGCGGCCGCAAGTGCCATCTCCTGATTGCGCCCGCCGAGTCCCTCACCGCGCACATGCACCACCGTCTCGCCACCGGCGAGCACAGCGCACGGGGCGGCGTGTGGATGCGCACTCGTCCGGATCTCCCGCGCTATCTCGGCGAAAAAGCGCCCGGCCTCGCGCGCCTCGCCCTGCAACGTCGAGGTGAGAAAGAGCGTCGGATAGCCGGCAGCCTCGGTCGCCTTTCGGGTTTCCGCGCAGAGTACCGAGACGCTGCCGATGATACGCGATCGCACGTTATCGAGCGATTTCGGTGTTTCGGTCACCAGCGCTTCGGCTACCGCGGGTGATGGGTCGAGCTTGTACTGCTTGACGATCGCACGCACCTCGTCGATCGTCGATTCGTCGGGCGTCGCCGGTCCGGAGGCTATGCTGTCGAGGCGGTCGCCGAGAACATCGGAAAGTATGAGCGCCTCTACTCTCGCCGGGGCGGCGGTTTCTGCGAATCGCCCCGCCTTTACCAGCGAACAGCGTTTTCGGACCTTGTTCACCGTCACGATGTCCGCCCCGCCACGCAGCAGATCTCCGGTAATCGACTGCAGATCCTCGAGCGTAATACCGGGTAACGGCTTTTCGAACAGCGCCGAACCGCCCCCGGAAACGAGAAAGAGAACCGTATCATCGGCGGTCAACCCGTCCACCATTTCGAGCGCCTCGGCGGTCGCCGAAAGCGTGCGCTCATCGAGAATCGGGTGAGACGCCTCGCGGATCGTAAGCGGATCGAGCGCTCCCTCGGAGTGTCCCTCCTTGGTGATAACGATTCCTCGCTCGATCGCCTCGCCGAGCTGCTCACGCGCGGCGCGAGCCATGCGCCATGCCGCTTTGCCGATGGCAACCAGCACAACACGTCCGGTCGGCCGGAAATCGGTGAGAGCCGATCGCACCGCCTCGTCCGGCAGCACCGTCTGCACTGCCGATGTTCCTATCTTCAATGCGTGTTCGGTAAGGGTCATAACCCGGACAGCTTACTACGGAGGCCGTCCGTCCGATAGGTCCGAAATGAGTGCCGCCGGCGGAGTTGGCGGCACGGCGTGCAGCCCCGCCTTCGACCCGCATATTTCTCGTGTTTCTGCTCATTTACCTTGACTTCGGGAGGGGGCAGTGCTACGCTCTAAGTGTCGGGTACAGGTCGGGTGTGAGAGCGCCAGACGCTACATTCCGGCCGGTGACCTAAAGGCGCAGCCTTAAGATAGTGTGGAGGTTGCCTATGGTAGGAGGACATAATCCGCCGGACTAGCAGGGCCGGAGCTTTCCGGCTACCGTGGTTAGTCACGGCAGACCTCAGACAACGACCCGCGAGATGCGGGTAACGTAAGGCGGCTGAACCGGATAGCTGCGATAGATGCAGCCGAACAGATCCGGGCGCAAGATGCGTAACAGCCGCACGGCCGACTTTATAGAGTCGGCCTTTTTTTTGCCCGGACGGCCGTGCGCGCCCACCGGGCCGTTGCTTATAAACAATGCGGGGCCCCGATCGGGGCCCCGTCGATATCACTATCCGTTGGAACGGAATTATTAAAGCTCCTGCTCCATCATCGGATCGTCGAGATCCATGTCCTCGTCGATTTCGACCGGTTCACACGCGATCGCAACAATACCAATGGTGAAAACAACAACCAGAATCTGAATAAGCTTCTTCATAACGCTCTCCCTGTCGCAGCGGTTTGTATCGTGCTCCCCGCCCGCGACATGTAAGAGAATAGCAGACGATGTTCGAGACTACGCGGAAAGTATGTCGAGAATGTGCAAAGAATTATCGAGTTTTGTTCACCATGAGAAGCGGCTGCTGCGTCGCCTCCACCACATCGCGCCAGAGACTGCTCTCCGGATCGATCGTGTTGCGGACTCCGACCGCACAGCGTATCGGCACATGCACGAAGTGGTCGTTTATGAGGCTGATCAGCACTTTCGTCTTCCCGGCCATTGCCGCATGCACAGCGTTATTGCCGAGGCGCGAGCAGTAGACACTGTCGGTCGGCACAGCGACTCCACTTCGGATTATGTAGCCGGGATCGATGTACTTCAGGTTGATGTCTATCCCCTCGTCCCGGAAATACCGCACAATGCGCTGGCGGAGATAGAGCCCGATATCGCCGTAGAGCCGGTTTCCCGACGCGTCGGTCCCCTCGGCTGCGACGAGATCCTGTCCGGCTCCCTCGGCCACGACGATCACCGCGTGATTCCGGCGTTCGAGCCGGTCACGCAGATGACGCAGCAACCCGTTCGGCCCGTCGAGCTCGAACGGAACCTCCGGAATCAGCACGAAGTTTGCCTCGTGACACGCCAGAGCGGTATGCGCCGCGATGAAGCCCGAGTCGCGCCCCATGAGCTTGACCAGCCCGACCCCGTTGATCGCCGAGTGCGCCTCGGTGTGCGCGCTGGTCACCGCCTCGCTCGCAATCGACACGGCCGTCTCGAAACCGAAGCTCTTCTGGATGAAGCTCAGATCGTTATCGATCGTCTTGGGAATGCCGACTATCGCGATCTCCAGCCCGCGTCGTTCGATCTCCCCGGCGATCGAAAGCGCCCCCTTCTGCGTCCCGTCGCCGCCGATACAGAAGAGCATGTTGATGTTCATCCGTTCGAGGCTGTCCACTATGTCGCCGGTGCGTTCACCGCCGCCTCGACTCGATCCGAGACATGTCCCGCCGATCTTGTGGATGTCGTCAACGTAGTCCGGATCGAGGCGGATGACCTCGGCGGTAGACTCCGGCAACAGACCGTGATAGCCGAACGGTATCCCGGAGATGCGCCGCACCCCGTAGTGGTACCAGAGGCAGCGCGTCATTGCCCGGATCACATCGTTGAGACCGGGACAGAGCCCACCGCAGGTAACCACACCGGCGTGCACGTTCGACGGAGCAAAGAAGAGCTTCTCGCGCGGCCCGGCGCGCTGCAGCAGATCGCGGTCGGAGGCGGACACATCGACACGGTAGATTACGCACGCCTCGTCATCGACGTAATTGGCGACGTTGTCGCCGAGGATTTGACTGAGGATGATCGGCGAGTCGACGGTGCATTCACCTAAGACCGGTACCCGGAAATCGATCGCTTCGCTCATGCTTACTCTCCCGCACACCGCCGGTACGACCCGGCGAGTTTCTATCCCCCGGCACCACCGAAGAGCACCAGTGCAACGAAGAGCCCCATGCCGACAAATCCGACCGTCGCACTCGCGCGCAGTCGCCAGAAGAACGTCTGCCCGATACTCTCCAGTATCCACATGATCGCGTACACCGAGAAGAGCGGAGCAGCCGGGATCTCCAATCGACCGAACAACGCATTCACCGCAAGGGTAAGGACGAACGCCCCGACAAACCATCCGACGAAATTGCGCAACGGAATGCCGAGGTAATGGCCGCCGTCGTGCCACCTCCAGAAGCCCCACTGCACCATCTGCGGATCGAGGAAAAGATCCCACGCGACGAACGCCGCACCGGCGACCGCCGCGAACACAATCGGGCCGCCGTCCGGTACGAGATAGCTTGCAACCGCCCACGCCGGAGGCATCATCATTATCCATGCGAGTGGGATCACGAACGGAACGCGGGCGACCTGCGGCTGCAATCGCTCGGTATACTCGTACCGGCCGAAGAGCACGCCCGAACGGCTTCCCACGAATTCGAGCAGCCACCCGCCGAAACCGACAACGAGTGCGGCACCGAGGGCGATCGGAAGACCGACGCCGACAGCGGTGAGGGTAACCACGAGTACCGTCTGTGCGAGCACGCCGGCACTCACACCGGCCGGGACGGCCTCATCGCCGGCCGTCCAGCGGACGACCGGAAGAGAGATCATCGCGACGACCCAGACACCGAAAAGGAGAAGCAGCGCAGGGTCGAGCGCGGTCGTATTCTCGATGATTTCGTTGATCATTCTTACCTCATAGTTCGGATGTCGCTCGCCGTACCGGGAGCGGCACCGGTGAGAACCCGTGCGGCCGCCCGGAGGAAGAGCGGAATCGGCACCGTCGACATCAATTTCAGATTTCCCCACAGCGATTCATCTTCGTCAAGGAACCCGAAAACGCGCTGCACCGGATTCCGCGCGAAAAGGCGCGTGAAGACCTCTTCGGCGCGATCGCCGTGGCGGTGCAGAACGT
>PUOG01000286.1 GCA_003552745.1 Spirochaetaceae bacterium | reverse complement strand
TTCGTCGTGACCGGGAGAATCGTTACACCATACTGATAATGGAGCCGGCCGCCGATCGCGGGAAGGGGTATGTGCGCATCGGTGAGAACCTGTGGCTCTACGATCCCGCCGATCAGCGCTTTACCCGCACCAGCGCGCGTGACCGGTTCGAGAACACGAACGCGAGGAACTCCGATTTTACTCGGTCGACACTTGCCGAAGACTACCGGATAGTCGGCCACGAACGCGAGCAGCTCGGCGCTTACGACACCGACGTCTACGACCTCGAAGCGGTTACCGACGATGTGACATACCCGAAAATGCGCATCTGGGTCGATCAGGACGGCCTCGTCCGAAAGTTCGAAGACTACAGCCTTTCCGGACAGCACATGCGCAGCACCGCAATCCCCCGATACCGGCGCCTCGGTGACCAGTTCGTAGCCGTACAGATCGTGATTCAGGACGAGTTGCGCGGTCGCGAAGTGGATGGTGAGTTTCGTCATGAGCGAACGATCATCAGCGTGGATAAGCCGTCGTTGCGAGACGTACCGAGTATGGTATTCACTCGCTCCTATCTCGAACGGGTCAGTGACTAGTGCGGGTTTCAGGAATACTCCGATCCGTTCTCAGCGTAGCTATCTCTCTTTCGCTCGCCCTGGCGTTCGCGCCGGTGTCGCTCTCGGCGCTCGATGAGTTTTTCGAGGAACAGGACCCGGGAGTGGCCAACGATGAGGACGACGACGAAGCGGAGGAGGACGAAGATGATGAGGAGGCGGAGGAGGTCGAAGGCATCGATTTCGAGGCTCTCACCACGGCTCCGACGACCTTCTCCGGTTCGGTCTCGACAGGTTTCGGCGCCGCGGTTTCGCTGATCGACTGGCCGTGGAGCGATGAGGCAGGGGAGCGAGATGCGCTCGAGAACTTCGAAGTCGCCGGCGGCTACGATCTGAGTGCCACCTTCGGTGTGGACGCCCGCCCACGCGCTCACCTGCGGTTCTCGGCGCGTATGGGGACGAGCCTCGATCCGGACTCGATGTCTCTCACCGCCCCGCGTTTCAGTCGACTATTCGTCGACTACACCCTCGCCGAATCGATCTATTTCCGGGTCGGCCGATACGGCATGACCTGGGGGCAGGGGAGGGTTGTCGGCAATCCGGCGAACTTCGTGAGCGATGTCTCCGACGGCATGGCCGTGCGTGCGGTGGTTCCTGCCGGACGAGGGAGCGTCACCGCTCTTGTCCACAGCAAAGAGGCGTGGGTCGATCAATACAGTCCACAGAACCCGAAAGCGTTCGCGTACGCGGGCCAGTGGGAAACATCCCTCGATAACATCAGTCTGACCGCGGCCGGCTGGGGACGGTACTCGGAGCCGTTGCACACCTCGTCATCGATTAGCGGCAGTATCGGTGCGTTCGACCTTACCATGGAGGCGGTAAACCGGTGGGACTGGGATGAGCCGTTCGCAGCCGAGAACCTCGATCTCCGACTCTTGAGCCAGGTGCTCTGGGAAGGCGGTGATCCGAGTTGGGTGATCATCGGCGAACACCTCTTCGACTCGACCGTATCCTCGTTCCGTGGCCACAGAGCCGGGGTTGCGTTCCGTATGCCGAGGTTCGGTGCGCTGGGGGTGAACTGGCGGCCGCAGGTACGTGTACGGCATGCTTTCCACGACAACTCCGGCGAGGTCGTCACCGGCCTGACCGGTACCGTTGCTCGTGATCTATCGATGTCGATCGGCCTCCCGTTTCGCTATGGGCCGCCGGATTCCTACTATCGCGAGGGCGATTTCGGCAGCGACCTTCAGAATATCGGTGGAGTCGCCGCGTTCGGGCTCGGATTATCGCTTTCATTCTCGTTCTGAGCCGGTCGAAAGGAGTGCTTATGGATGAACGACAAAAGGAGCGTCAAACTGCGGTGCATTCCGGCGTCGAGGACATCCCTGCGGTTCGTCTGACCGATGTCCACAAGGTGTACGCGCTCGGTCGCACCGAGGTTGTGGCGGTACGAGGGGTAAGTCTTTCCATAAAGGAAGGCGATTTCGCCTCGATCGCCGGCCCGAGCGGCAGTGGGAAGTCAACGATACTGAACCTGATCGGCTGCATAGATGTTCCCACGTCGGGGACGGTTGAGGTTACCGGCAGGGAAACATCATCATTGAACGATAGGGAGATTACCCGCCTCCGTCACAAGATCGTCGGCTTCATATTTCAGTCGTTTAACCTGATTCCGGTGCTCAATGTCTTCGAAAACGTGGAGTTCCCACTCCTGCTCGGATCCAAACCGCCGCCGAAATCGGAGCGGCGGGAGTACACCGACTTCCTTATCGAAGCGGTCGGCCTCTCCGACTGGCGCAGCCACCGATCGAACGAGCTCTCAGGCGGCCAGCGGCAGCGGGTCGCTATTGCACGTGCTCTTGCCACGAAGCCACGGATCGTGCTGGCCGACGAGCCTACGGCCAACCTCGACTCGAAGACCGGGGCGGACATAATCGAGCTGATGAAGAAGATCAACGAGGAGCTTGCGACGACGTTCATCTTCTCGACGCACGACCCCTCGATCGTATCGATCGCAGACCACGTAATTCGCCTGCATGACGGCGAAATAGCAGATGATTCGCGCGCCGGCGTGGTATAGTTGATCGTACTATGAAACGACATCGTATTGTCCTGACTATGGTGCTCTGCCTCCTTGTAGCCTCACCGTCGTTCGCCTACCTGCGGGATGATCGTGGTCGAAACGTTACGCTCTCGGTCGACTACAGCATTCCGCTCGATCCTCCTGCGCTTGAGGACGGCGAGGAGTTGCCTCCCGGAGCGGGCGAGACGTTGAGCTTCGGTGCCGCGTATCACTTCTGGGGGATCTTCAACGCATCTGCCCACATCTACAGTGATCTGCTCTACGGTGTGGATAACTGGGCCGGAATGCGGATTCGTCCGCTCGGAATGTTCTCCGGTGGATTCGGAGCCGAAATCCCGCTCGGCGGTCCCAATCTCATTCTTGACTGGCAGCGGCTCTTTACCGGCCCGTCGGCGCCGAACGAGGGAGTAATCAGTTACGCCGGGCAGTTCAAGTTCGGCGTCGGCTTCGACATAACCGACCGGTGGAACGTGAACGTATTCTCGCGAACGATTCGCAACTTTTCCGAGCGTGCGCGCGAAGTCGTCGATTACGGCTCGCAGCTCGAGGACGGAAACAAGCGTTTCACGACGATCGGTATTGGAACCGGCTTTCGGCTCTGAAGCCCCGGCGGCTACTTCTCGGCGGCGTGTGGAGACACACGAGCTCGTACCTACTTGACGCTATTTCGCCGATCCCGATATATTGCGGCTCGTTCGCAGGTCACCTTCGTCTAGTGGTTAGGACACCGGGTTTTCATCCCGGCAACAGGGGTTCGACTCCCCTAGGTGATGCGAGAATCTCAAGCCCGCCGGATGTGCTCCGGCGGGTTTTTTCACGTGTGGACCGGTAGAGTGCGACCGGCATCGGCGTTCCCGTCAGAACCAGAATCGGAACCCGGCGGACGACTGAAACCCGAAATCCGGCACCTCGACTGTTCCGTCGGAGAAAAGGGCGAGTCTCGGCGCGACCTCGAAGAAGATCTCGAACCAGTCGGTCGGAAACGCATTCAGCCCGACCGGTACGCGCGCACCAACTTCCACCTGGTCGGGCAGTGCAAGGTACGCCCCCGGCCCGACGTAGACATTCACGAAACTGAAGAGGTTTTCGCGAACAACAATCCAGTCGAGCGTAGTGCCCATCTGAAAACGTTCCGCGCCCAGAACCAGCCCCGCTCCGATCGTCACCGACACTTGCGGCGGCTTAATGCTCACCATTGCGCTGGCGCCCGGCAGACCCCCGATCGGATCGATGCCGAAAGCCAATCCGGCAGCCCAACTCTGGGAGAATAGTGGTGTGGAAACAAGCCCTAACGCGAAAAGCGATATCAGCACTATCCGTTTAACCATCCGAACCTCCGAATACTGGGTTAACTTAACAGTACCCGGCACTATAGCGCACCATGCGGAATACGACCATAGAACCTTGTGCAGAAAGCGTGCACCCGGGTAGTATGCCGCGCGGAGCATTATGGCAGAACCGGATAATCAGATCGTACTGAAAGCGACCGACCTCGACGGTTTTCTCACCGAGGAAGACAGCGAGCGACTTCGGGAGATGAATCGGCTATACGATGCAGCGATAGAGATCTTCCGCCGTCTGACCACCGCGCGAGACGGCTTCGACCGCAGCGAAGACCGATCGCGCCTCATCGACCTGTACAACGAGATGGGCGCTTTCATGCAGCAGGTTGCCGCCAACGATCCGCGCATCGAAGTGTACTCGTTCGGTACACCGAAAGAGGTTCACGGAGAGGCGAGCCGGCTGATCGCAAAGCTGCGGGACACTCGTACCGAGCGAGCGGAGTTCGTCTATTACACGCAACGGGCGTACGAGCTTCTGTTCAACTTTGCCTACGGAGCGCGCGGCGGTTCGAGAAAGAACTACCTTGTGGTGCCGACGCCGGTCACCGATCCGGTTCAGAACTACGCGGTGCACAAGATACCGGATGTCGATAGCGCGCTCGAGAACACGGTCATGTGTGTCATGCTGCGCGGTGCGTTGCTCCCGAGCATGATCATGTCGAAGGAGATCGAGGAGTACAGCTCCACCGGTTACGTGACTCCGTTCGCGCTGTTCCGTATCGCGCGCAACGATAACCGCAGGGAAGCGGATATGGAGTACATCCTCGACCTCAAGCGCTCGTTCTTCCGCCTCGAAGACCTGCACGGTCGCGATCTGGTTTTTGCCGACCCGATGAACGCGACCGGTGGGAGCCTGGTTACGATTCTTCGATATCTCGAAAACGAGGGGGTGCGCCCGCACTCGATCCGTTTCTTTAACGCGATCGCGGCTCTGAAGGGAGCGTTGCGAATCGTGCGGGCGCTGCCGAATGCGACGGTGTCGACGCTCTGGATGGATCCGGTGCTCAACGACTCGGCGTACATTCTGCCCGGACTCGGCGACGCCGGTGATCGACTGAACGGAGTCGACCGGGAGGGCTTTCGCCGGAACATCATTCAGTTGATCGCCGATTACGGATCGAACATCAGCGAGCTGTACCGCAGTCAGGTACGGGAAATCGAACGGACGGTGCTTCAGGTATGATCGGTCGAGCTTGTCGCAGCGCGAGAGTGCTGATGTGCGCAATCGGAATCGGGGTTTTGGTCACCGGATGTGCGACCGATATGACCCGCGAGGAGCTCGCTGCCGAGTACTACAACCTCGGTACCGCGTATCTCGAACTCGGTGAGCCGGAACGTGCCGCTGAGTACTTTCTTCGCGCGATCGATCTCGATCGGGAGTTCGTCGAAGCGGATTTCAACCTCGCCCGTGCCTATGTCGAGGGTGACCGTATCTCGAGTGCGATCTCCGTACTGAGCTCACTGCTCGCTGAGGATCCGCAAAACACGACACTTCTGCGCATGCTCGGCTACGCTTACTATCGAGCGGGAGATGATGAACGCGCCCGCGAGTACTACGAGAGTGCGCTCGCCGAGAACGAGGCAGATGTCGATGCACTCTATAACCTCGGGGTCATCGAGTCGGAGGGGGAGCGCTACGAGGATGCGCTTGCATATCTCGAACGCGCGGAGGCGCTCGATGACGGCGAGGATATTGCACGTGCTCTCGGGCTTGTGTTATTCGCCCTCGATCGCGACGAGGAGGCTGCCGAGCGTCTCGTCGGGTTGACCGATCCCGATGACGATGAGATTGATGTTGAGGTCATGTGGGCGCTCGCTGAGATTGACCGTAGAACGGGCGAGTTCGCAACTGCCCTTGAGCGATACCGGGCGGTGAGCGAAGCCGACGTCGACGATCCGCGGCCGCGTTACAAGAGTGCCGAAATACGCCTGCTGCACATCGACGAAGAGGAAGCCGGTCTTGCGGACTTGAGGAGCGCTCTCGAACGTGACTACTCCGATACCGATCGACTGGAGCTGCTACTGGCAGACCTCGAGGGCACGCGCAGGGAGCTGGTCGAGGGCATCATTATAGATGCCGGATTCGAAATCGAGGACGGCCAGGTAACTCGCGTGGAATGACCGGCCGCCCTGCGTTTCTGATTGCTCAGCGATTTCGCACTTCATCGACGATCGCGCGCAGATCTTCGAACACACCTTCGATCGGTTGAGCGGCGTCTACCTCTACCAATCGTCCGTCGCGCTGATAGTAGTCGACTACCGGTGCCGTTTCCTTTCGGTAGACTTCCAGTCGATGGCGAATGGCATC
>PUOG01000153.1 GCA_003552745.1 Spirochaetaceae bacterium | reverse complement strand
GGAATACGTTCGGCGGAGATGCTCCAGCGTCTTTTCCGATCGAATTGAGTTTCGATGTCGTGCAGCAGAGGGGTCAGTGAACTCATTCGTCTACGTACAAACAGAATAACCGGCGAGCGGTCGCGCTTCTACCCCACGAGGGAATCGGCGCAACGGTGCCGCCCGCGCAAATCCCCGGCCGGCCGTAACTCAAGCTGTCGAAACCGGCAACCGTTAGAGCCGTCGCCGCGGCGCGTCCACGTCCGCTCGATTGCGCGCAAGGCCCTCCTCAGTGAGAATCCCTCTCTCGCCAAGACTATCGAGATCGAGCGGCACCATCACTGTGAGTCCGGACCGGAACCCGAAGAAGGCCCGTCGACGATCATGGCATATCTATAGCTACTCACCGTTTCGCAACGCCTGCAGGATCGCCCGGCAGGCGGCGAAAAACCGCCCGATCGGTAACGTGTGAGAACGGCGGCATCGTAGTCACTCCAAAGAGAAAAAGGGTGATGATGATGCTGAGCGCGCGGCGTATCATAACCGCCAAATCGTACCGGGCTCGGGGACGATTCGCCAGTAGCACGCCGCGCGACTGCGAGTGCCGGTGGTCAGGTCATCGGAGGACCGGTACCGTTATCGAAAAACTCGAACTCCCCGGTATCGCCGAATACGCGCCACCCGTCAACAGTACCGTACCGGAACTCAACCAACCGGCCAGACCCGGAGCTCTCGAAGTCGCCGTCGCGCTGATCGATCACGATCAGCTGTGACGGGTCGCGCGTAGCGGCGAAACGCCGCGGGCCCCAGAATTGACCGGCCGACGGGGTGTCGCTCTCGGTTCTCACACCCCAGCTGTCCTGCAGCTCGAGCTGGAGATTGTAGCGGAAGATCACCGGCTCGCCCGGCTCCGAGATCGCCGAAACCACGAATAGATCATCGCCAACCGCGCGGATGTCGCCGATGGGCGGCGCCGGAGACTCATAAGAGTACTCAGGCCCCAAGCCAGGAAGTGGCCTGAACTCGCCCACGTGCGCCCCGGTCGCCCCATCGAAGGTGAGAAGTCCTACATCGCCTTTAGACGGATCCGCTGCGACCACATGCAGAAAACCATTGCGATCGACGGTCATTCCGGACACGAACGTCAGGAAGATATCTGGATTTTCCAAATCGGGAAACTCTAATGGTGAGTCTGAAGTGCCATCGAAACCGTACCTCATAATGTCGACGTAGTCAGTCGGAACTCCGATTGCACAGTACAGCCTCTCGGCACCGGAATCTACGGCGAGCGCCATCGCCATATCCGAGCTTGGACCAGCCTCGAAATCCAGCCCCTCACTACTGAGATCGGAAAAACGATAGAAGCCGCCGCTGAAGTCCTCGATCTGCGCAACCCACAACGACCCGGTCGCATCGTACTCGACATCGAGCGGCCAGAAGTCGGTCACACCAACGTCATCTCCCCCCACGCTCCGCTCTCCCACCCCGCTCATATCACGAATCTGGACGATCTGTTGACCGAGGTAATCGACGAACACCGGGCCGGGGTAGAGCTGGACGGTTACATGAGTTGTGGCGCCGGGCGCGATGTCCGAGGTCGTCCGTCCCGAGTAAACATCATCTACAGAAAGAATCTCGATCAGCCGGTCGGGGCCGGCCGGCACTTCGACGACGACTCTGGTTTCGTTTTCGGCGATGCGGCCGGTGACCGGAAGCATCCCCGGGCCGGAGATCGCGTACTCGTAGGTAAGGCTGCGATTGGGCGCGCCCACGAGGGAGAAGGTCGGATACGAGTCGGAGGTGCCGAGCACGCCTCCATCGCCACACGAACCAATAGACAACGCAATGAGCACTCCGAGTCCGGCCAGCAGCATGCGAAACCGGGCAACTCGAATAGACAGCATGATCGTCCCTCCATCTGTACAGAGGGATTATGTCACTTTCGTGTGTATATTATCGATAATACTCGATCGAATTTGTCGTTGTCGGATGGGATCATCGCGGCGACGGCTGGGAGTCGCACGGTCGATCCCGTCGTCGATCATCCGGCCGGCGACTTCTTCGATCCACGGCCGCCGGTGCCGCATTCCAACGTAGCAACGTTTCGTCCCCGGATTGAGATTACTCTGAGTCGCAGCGCCCTGTGAGGCTTGTCGGGCTACAGGCTCACCAGAAATCGGTCGAAGCGCTGCAGATCTGCGACGACTATCGGATGCGCTTCGTTCAGTTTCTTCGTCAGGAATTCCAGCCGATCCCAATCGTATTCGAGCTCGGAGTAGTATCTGCGGAAGTGCCGAAACTTCAAGAGCTCGAGCAACCTGGAATGATTCTCATCGGACACCACGGGGATACGCACCCCTTCGATGCTGATCGTCATCTTCTCGAGAAGGTCACTATGCCAACGATCTGAATCCAGGCTGTTCTCGAAGAAACGCGATATGCGGAGGAAGGTCGTTTCGAGACAGGTATAGTAGTTTTCGAGTAACCCCGAAACCATAAGCGCCGAACGGTTTGTTTTCCCCACAAGGGAAAGCTCCTCCTCATACACCGTGCCGAGAGACTCATATATCTGGTCGAGCTTCGACATATTCCTTTTGATGACACCCCTGAGGTCAGCCGTTTCCGCGCTCATATATGAGCTTCCCCCTGGTTCTGATGTCGTTCGCGGTCTCACGGTCGATCCTGTCGAGTTCGATGATATCGAGCGGGAAGCTGGTCATGAACATCGCGTCCCCGAGAATCGCGAAGTATTCCTCTGGTCCGGATAGGCCTTCAAGTGCGATATCTATATCGGAGATTTCACTGAAAGTGCGGACGTCGAGCAATGACCCCCACTGGTAAACCCGCAACGGATTGAACGTGCGGATGATATGCTCGACTATGGCATCGAAATCGCTGCGCGCCATTTCCCATCGCCGCCGAAGCTGATCCCGACGCCGGCGCTCTTTCTCCGCGAGGAAATCGCGTACGCGGTCCAGGTCAATGCCGAAGTCCGACTCCATGCATGAAAGATATGTGATCCGCGTTCCCGCTTCAAGCCGGAACGTTCATCATGATCTGTCTCCGGCCGGGCCACCGGCGCCGCCGCTCTGCGTCGTTCTCTCGTGCACGTAATCGACCAGTCGGGCGACAGAGTCCGGATCGGTTCCTCGATGCACACAGTCATTTTGGCGGAGTCCGCCGCGAGCTCAACGTTTCGAAACGAACGCGATTCGGCGAAGGCGCAGGCGGTCGCATCGATGAGCTCGTCGCAGGAGAAGAACTCGGAGAGATAGCAGTCGCGGGCGCGCTCATATCTGCCGAACGCACGCAGCATCGCACGGAAGGTTTCCGCATCGAGCGTGTGAGCGCGTGTCCAATCGTGGATCGTCTCGAAAAGCTGGAGGAGCAGCTCCACCCGCAACGGATGCGGAAGGAAAGCTCCAAGGGCGGTCAGCTCCCGCTCGGCGCGGTCCCCGGCAACGATCTCAAGCACATCGACGAGCTCGCCGGCCGACTCCGGCTCGAACGTCCGTGTCAAGGTGTCGTGTTCGACCGTTCCACCCCGGCGGTTGGCCGCGGCATAGACCGTGAGTTTCGATGTCGTGCAGCAGAGGGGTCAGTGAACTCATTCGTCTACGTACAAATAGAATAACCGGCGAGCGGTCGCACTTCTACCCCACGCCTCACCTCGTGGCGCCGGTGTCGAGCCGCCCCAGTGTCCGTTTCACCTGTTGCGTGTTAGACTGTCTACCAGGAGCGAACGGAGCGCCATGTCGGAGGAAATTCGCGAGAAGATCAGGCTCACCTATCGCGAGTATCGCCACTTTCCCGACGACGGGAAGCGGCACGAGATCATCGACGGCGATCATTACGTGTCCCCATCACCCAATACCCCTCATCAGACGGTATCCCGGTGGATTCAGATGCAGCTCTTCAGGCAGATCGAGGAGCCGGGTTACGGCTACGTCATAGATGCTCCGATGGACGTGGAGCTGACCGACTACGACATCGTTCAGCCCGACCTCATCGTGGTGGCGAAGTCGCGGCGGCTCGTGGTCAAGCCGATCCGCGTCATCGGCGTGCCCGATCTGCTCGTCGAGATTCTCTCTCCGTCGAACCCCCAGCACGACCGGGAGCTGAAGCTTTCGCTTTACCAGCGCGTCCAGGTCCCCGAGTACTGGATCGTCGATCCGGAGGCACAGTACGTCGATCGCTACCGGCTCACCGGCGGCCGCTACGGCGAAGCCGGCCGCGAGACCGAGCGCATCTCCTACCGGCACCTCGAGATGGAAGCCGAAGTCGATCTTACCCGCGTGTGGGCGGTGTTGTAACCGGCGAGCCGTCGACCGGGTGCGCGAGAATCGTGGTTCAGATATCGACTAAAGCCCCAGCTCGGCGGCAAGAAAATCGTATGCACGGCGACCGCTGATGCGGTGACGTCCTTCGAAGTAATCGGTTTCGATGCGAGCGTTCTCGCCGAAGACTGCGAACACGGCGCGGGCACGTTCGACCTCCGCCTTCACCCCGTCGATCGGAAAGATCGGATCATAGCTTCCGGCCTCGACGAGCATCGGGCGCGGTGCGATGAGCCCGGCCAGGTCGGCCATCTCACCGAAGCGGGAGAGCCCATGCACGAAGTTACACGGACAGTGGTGCATTGCGAGGATGCTTCGGCGAAAGCCTGCGAAGTAGCCGCTGACGACGCAGGCGGAGATACGCCGATCGACGCAGGTTGAGAAGAAGGTGTGCATGCCGCCGCCGGAGATACCCATCGCACCGAGTCGAGAAGTGTCGAGATCGTCGCGCGTCTCGAGATAATCAACGAGACGAAGGCCGTCGAACACGCGCAGGCCGACAACCGAGATACCGAGATGAGCGGCGAGCGCGGCGGTGTGCTCGCAGGTCGTCGGCACCGGCTGGCCGATCCGCGGGTCGAGATACGAGAAGTCGCTCTGCCGCTCGCCGAAGCAGGAGATTTCCGGAGCGGCAACGGCGAAGCCCGCCCGGCACAGCTCGACCGCGAAGTCGCGGTGGTAACCATCGGGCGTGTCGCGCTCGGCGCCATCCTCCCACAGGCCGACGATATCCTTGACGCCGTAGCCGTGGCCGTGAAACGCCACCACGACCGGCGGTGGTTCGGCCACGCCGTTCGGAATAAGGATGTAGACCGGCATCGTGACGCGCGCCCCGATACGCAGGAGAAGCTTCTCGCGCGTGTACTCACCTTTGTTCACCGTCTCGACGCGGTGGGCCTTTGGTTGCGACTGGTCCGATGCGCGGTCGACGATCGTCGCGATCCGCTCTAGTCCGAGGCACATCGCGAGCGCTTCGCGCGTCTCGCTCTGCCACCGCTCGGCGCCTGAGCGATCGGTCGCGCGAAAGGCGTACTTCGCCTCTTCGGGTCGATAGACGCTCCACAGTGCGTCGGCCGGACTCTGATGCTCTCCGCTCGTTTCCGCCATGACTAAACATCCTCCAGACAGATCGTACTCCGAGCGCCCGGTCGAGGAAAGCCCGCGCGCCCTCCCTGGGAGCCACGGGCTCGGCAATCGATCTGCGATCTTCCCACCGGAGCGGCCGGCGCGATATACTTCGCGCATAGATGAGTACGGATGCAGAGGATACCGCGCACATTCTCCGCCATCTGAGTGAGCTGCGGCGGCGGATCATCTATTCGCTCATCTCGCTGGTAGCGCTTGCCGCGGTTGCATTCGTGTTCTACGAGCCGTTGATCGAACTGCTCAAGCGCCCCTTCGATCACGTAGCCATCTCGGGCGAGGTCTCGAGCCGGCTCGTGGTACACACGGTGACCGAAGGATTTCTCGTGCGGCTGCGAATCGCCGCGCTCGGCGGTGTCGTGCTTGCGCTGCCGATCATCGGATACAACGCACTCAGGTTTATCTTCCCCGGCCTGTACCCGCGCGAGCGGAAAGCTGTGGCGATCGCTCTCGTGGCAAGCACTGCTCTGGCGATCGGCGGATTCATCTACAGTTACGTTCAGCTTCTTCCGATTTCCCTGCGCTTCCTGACCGAGTCCGGATTCATACCCGACGATGTCGGTGTCATCCTCAGCTACCGGGAGAGTCTCGGTTTCGTGCTGCAGATCCTGCTGATTACCGTTCTGCTCTTTCAGCTCCCGGTGGTCGTGCTGCTCCTTCTCAAGTTGAACGTGCTCGAGCGGGCCACCGCGTTGAAGGCCGGACCGTACGTGGTCGTCACGCTTTTCACGCTGTCGGCTGTTCTCACGCCGCCGGACATCATCTCGCAGGTCGGCCTCGCGATCCCGCTCGGCGCCCTCTACTTCCTCGCCATTCTCGTCGCCCGGATCTTCCGCCTCGGGGAGGGATAGGCACCGTGTT